>CAMWQX010000022.1 GCA_947176475.1 uncultured Bacillota bacterium | reverse complement strand
TAATAATACCTATTAAAATAAATATTATAATACCTCTAAATAATTTACCAATGCTATTGAATAAAAACAAAAATAAAGGATTGCATAATTTAATTAATATAATGGATAAAAGTCCCCAAAGAAGAGAATATCTTAGACATATATAGCCATCCAAATTGAACTTTTTATTGGAGTAATCCCACCATTTATTTTTATTTACACGTTCTAAAATTTTTCCAGCAATAAGTTCAAGAGCAGAACCATATATTACGCCTGATGCAAAGATTGCAAAAAGGGATGGATTGTTATAATTAACTAAGGTAACAATTATAGCGGCAAATCCGTATAGGGTACATAAAGGTCCATTCGTAACCCCACGATTGACAAATTTACGCTCTTTAAAAATGACAGTTATTACTTCAAGTAACCATCCCAAAAAAGAATATATAATGAAAATAAATAATAAGTTTAAAACTACTTCATATTGCATAGGTAATCACAAGAAAATCTTATCATAATTTTTTATTTTTAGCAAAAAAAAGATAGATATAAATCTATCTTATAATATCAATGCTTTCTTGCATATTATCACTCATAGTAATAAATGAACCGACAGCTATAATATCTAATTCATCAAGTAATGGTCGTGTATCTTTATTTATGCCACCATCAAATGAGATAACATAATGATAATTGTTTTCCTCACGAACACGCTTTAGATCATGAATTTTAGAAACGGTTTCGGGTATCATTTTTTGTCCACCATATCCAGGGATAATTCCCATGATTAAGACATAATCAATGACATTCAAATATTCCTTAATATCTTCAATGGTTGTTTCCGCTTTGATAGCAATTCCCGCTTTTATATTTTTAGAATGAATATAATCAATAAGAGCACGAATGTCTTGATTTAGTTCGGCATGGATAGTTATGTATTCTGTATTGCCTTTGGCAAATAGATCAATATATTCTTTGGGATCTTCTACCATTAAATGAACATCTAAAGGTATCCTAGTGTTCATTAAATGTTCTTTAATTTCCGGAATAGGCAAGACAACTGGTGGAACGAATTTTCCATCCATCACATCAACATGCAAATAATCGGCAGATGTTGTCTCTAATTCATCAATTACCTTTTTTAATGTCTCTTTATATTTTAAGAATGTTACTGATACTTTCATTTCTCGACCATCTTTCTATAACTATCATAGCGCGATTTTAAGATTTCGCCATTTTCCACTTGTTCAATAACACGACATCCCTTTTCGCCCTTGTGTAGGCAATCACGGAAGTGACATTCATCATTGGCAAATTCGGGAAAAGCAAAACGAATATTATAGATATCATCGATGACATCTAAAGCAGAAAAACCAGGAGTATCGGCAATGTAATAGTCTTTAACTTTAAAGAGTTCAACATGTCTAGTTGTATGTTTTCCACGACCTAACGCTTCACTGATATCATCTGTTGCTAGATTAAGTGTTGCATCCAAGGCATTTAAAAGCGTTGATTTACCAGCGCCAGTTTGCCCAGTTAAAACAACGGTACATCCACTGATATATTTTTCTAAAGTTTTGATGTCATGATTGATAAGAGTCTTTATACCAATACTATTGTAATATGCGATTATCTCATCAAATTCTTTCTGCTCTTTTTCATTTAATAAGTCATATTTAGAAAAACAGATGATGGGATCTATATGATTTAATGTGATATTTACTAGCATTTTATCTAATAAAAAAGGAGAAAACTCAGGTCTTGTACAAGTTGTTACAATTATTGCTGAATCAATATTGGCAATCATCGGTCTATTAAGTTCATTTTTTCTAGAATTGATACTTAATATATAATTTTCCTCATTGAATTCAACAATGTCTCCTACTAGAGGAGTTATCTCTTTATTGCGAAATAATCCTCTAGCACGACATTCATAGACTTCGTTTCCACTTTCTACAGTATATAAATTGCTAATTATACGAATGATGCGTCCTTGCATTCTACTCTCCTGTATCTATGTCTAGGTCGGTGTTATTATCATCGACATATTCATCAGCAATATAAATGGTTAATGATGAATTCTTTATGACAGTTGTTCCCGCTTTTTGACTTTGATCATAGATTGTTCCTGGCTTATATTCATCAGTTTCTTGGTAGATTTGTAATAGTTCAACACCATATTTTTCACACCAAGCTTCAATCTCTTTTAGAGTATATTTGCCTTTTGTAAAATCCGGATATACAGCAGTCATATCAGGAACATAAAGAATTATTTGTTGTCCTTCTGTTAAACGAGCTCCGGCTTCTGGCTCTGATTTAATGATAGTATTGGCTTTTGCATCAGGACCAGCTTCTTCCGATTTTATAATGACAAGTAAGTTATACATTTTTTCTAAAACGCCTTTTACTTCATCAACATTTTTGCCTTTTAGTTCTTCAACAATATAACCATTTTCCCCTGTTGATACATAAAGAGTTATTTCCGTTCCCTTTTTAACAGTTCTTCCGATTGAAGGGCTTGTTCTAACAACATTACCACTGGCAATGTCACTTGATGAAACATCTTTAGTTTCACTGGCAACAGTAAGTCCAAGTTTTTCTAATTCTCTTTCCGCATCAACAACACTCATATTGATTATATTATCTGGTATTTTTACTTCTTTAACTTTAGTAAATTGAGGGATTAAGAAGACAAGAGTTGTAACAATTACTACTAATCCAACAAATATTACTGATAAAATTAGAAGAATTTTATTTTCCTTTTTCTTCATTTCTTTTTCCTCAACTACAGCAGCTTTCGCCTCTTCTTTTTTCTTCTTTTCAGGAATTGTTATTTCCTCTTTAGTATCTTTTATTTCTTTAACTTCGAACTTCTAAGTTGGCTCAACTGGCTTCTTGCGATTTTCACCTTCATCTTCAGCATATTTGAAGGAATATCTTGGTTCAGCAGCACGAGCATCAGTTAAGGCCGTTTTTAAATCATCATGCATTTCCTTAGCATCAGTGTATCTATTTTTAACATTTTTAGCAGTGGCACGCATGATAATATTTTCAATTGATTGCGGTATACTTGGAAGTTTTTCCTTGATACTTGGGAAGGGCTCTTTGATATGCTTTAAAGCAATTTCAACAGCATTATCTCCCCTAAAAGGAAGTGTTCCCGTTAATAATTCATACATTAATATTCCCATGGAATAAACATCACTTTGGATAGTTGCTCCCTTACCACTAGCTTGTTCAGGTGGCAAATAATGAACAGAACCCATTACCGAATTAGTTTGCGTTAATTGAGTTGAGTTTAAAGCCATGGCTATACCAAAGTCGGTGATTTTGATTAAACCATTTTCTAAAATCATGATATTTTGGGGTTTAATATCTCGGTGAATGA
Organism: uncultured Bacillota bacterium; assembly: GCA_947176475.1. Lineage (GTDB taxonomy): Bacteria > Bacillota_I > Bacilli_A > RF39 > UBA660 > CAG-582. The sequence continues at coordinate 6,246 of CAMWQX010000022.1, read as the reverse complement.
TATAAGAATCATGGGCAGCACTCATACCATCAGTTACTTGTAACATAATATCAACTACTTCGGTTAATGTTAGGCTTCCACGTCTTTTTAATAGTTGTTTTAAGTGTTTACCTTCAATGTATTCCATTACGATGTAATATGAACCATTATCTTCTCCAACATCATAAACTTCAACAATATTAGGATGTGATAAACTAGATGCTGACAAGGCTTCTCTTTGAAAACGTCTAACAAATTTTTCGTCAGTTGCTAAATCTCCACGCAAAACTTTAACAGCAACATCTCTGTCTAGAATAGTATCATACGCAAGATATACATTAGCCATTCCGCCTTCGCCGATAGTTTTAATGATTTGATAACGGTCATTTATTTTTTGACCTTTCATTATCATTCTTCGTCACCACTTTCCCTAACTACTTTATCTCTCACCAAGTAAGCTATAGAAATATTATCCTGTCCACCTCTAACGTTGCATTTTTTTATAAGCTTAATTAATTTTTCTTCGATTGATATTGATTCTTCATTTAAGACTTTTTCGATTTGTTCTTTCGTTAACATATTAGTTAGACCATCACTACAAAGCATAATGGCATCAACATCAGTTTCTACTTCAAATATATCTAATTCACATTGATCAGCTGCTCCTAATGCTTTCATTAAAACATTCTTTTTAGGATGATTGATAGCTTCACTTTCTGATAAATCTCCTGTCTCTACTAGGAAATTAACTAAAGTATGATCTTTAGTGATTTTTTGTAATTTGCCATTTTTAAAGACAAAGCCACTAGAGTCACCAATATTAACAAACATTAAGAATTCTTTAGTTAGTAAGGCCATTACACAAGTCGTTCCAAGTCCCATGGCTTCAGGATGTTCATCACTATATTTGATAATACTTGAATTTATCTCATTGATATTTTCTTTTAACCAACTAATAGCATCCTTTTTAGTACCAATTGTCGATAAAGCTTGGAAACGAGAACCTATTTGTGTTACAACCATAGACGATGCAACTTCTCCGGCTCTATGTCCTCCCATACCATCGGCAACGATCATTAAATGTTCTGATGCCGCATTTTTTACAATAGTTACTGAATCCTCATTGTGACTTCTTACTCTTCCTGAATCTGTTATATAAAACGATTTCATTTTTCCACCTCACTAGCTCTTAATTGTCCACAGGCAGCATCTATTTTGCCACCAAATTCTCTTCGGACAGTTACGTTAATTCCGCATTTTTTTAATTTATCATAGAAAGCCATTACTGTATCATTATTGCTCTTCTTGTATTCAATATGGCTTGTCTCATTATAAGGTATCAAATTTACATAGACATTTAAACCCTTGATTAGACTAGCAAGTTCTGATGCCTCTTTAGGAGAATCATTAATCCCGCTTAACATGACATATTCAATAGTTACGCGTCTATTGGTTTTATCTATATAATCTTCAATAGCTTTCATTAATGTTTCAATATCATAGGCTTTATTGACTTTCATTATTTTACTTCTCAGTTCATTATTAGGAGCATGCAAACTAATAGCTAAATTAGTTTGAATATCTTCATTCGCATAATCATAAATACGGGGCACAATACCACTTGTCGATACCGTAATATGCCTAGCTCCAATAGCAATACCTAACGGATCATTAATGATTCGAATAAACTTCATTATGTTGTCATAATTGTCAAAGGGTTCACCTATTCCCATAACGACAACAGAACTGATACGTTCGTTTATGTCTTCTTCAATCATGAGTATCTGCCTGACAATTTCTCCTGGTTCTAAATCACGAACTTTTTTTAATCTTCCGCTTTCACAAAAAGAACAGCCCATATTACAACCAACTTGACTGGATACACATATTGAATTGCCATAGTCATGACGCATTAAAACAGCTTCAATTAGATTGCCATCACTTAGTTCAAATAAGTATTTATTAGTTAAATCACTAGTTTGCTTCTTTTTCAAAATCAACATATCTGTACTAAAGTGTTCACTTAATTTATCTTGAAGTGATTTGCTTATGTTGCTCATCTCTTGAAAATTAAAGATACGTTTTTTATAAAGCCAATCATAGACTTGTTTAGCTTTAAAAGGTTTCTCATTAACCGAGATGAAATATTCAACTAAATCACTTAATAATAAATTAAATATGCTCTCCATATTTCCACCCTATCACCATTATAGCAAAGTTCCGAAAAAAAACATAGTATTTCCCACAAAAAAAGCACTAAGAATTACTTTTCTAGTACTTTTTTAGCTTTTATTACTTTAGGTTCTAAACCATCTATCATCATATAGTATTCGGTTTCAGCCGGCAAATTCTTTTTCTTTAGAAGTTTTTGAATGGTCTCAGTTACTAATTCATAGATGATTGTAAAGCATGGAACACCAATTAGTAAACCTACGACCCCAAATAAGCCACCAAATAAAGTTATGGCGAACAATACCCAGAAACTTGGAAGACCAGTTGCTTGTTTTTGAATATGTGGCGTTATTAAGTTACCATCAATTTGTTGTAAAACAAGGATGAATAAAATAAATGTTATGGCTCTTACAGGACTTACTAAACAAATTAGTAAAGCAGATGGAACGGTTCCAATGTACGGACCGAAGTATGGAATTAAATCCGTTAATCCAATAATTACCGCAATTAGTAATGGATATGGAAATTTAAATATTACTAGGAAAAGAAAAGTGACACAGGCAACGATAGATGAATCACATATTTTACCAATCATAAAGTTAACAAATATTTTATTAATATGTTTTACTTCATCGATAAAACCATTTACCTTATCTACTTCAAATATTGAATATAATGTTTTTCTTAAACCAGCCGCAAAGTTGGAAGTATTGGCTAGGATATAGACAGCAAATACTAAACCAATTGCTAAGTTGAAGACAAAACTGAAAATACCAAATACTCCACTACTTAACTTGCCAATCGCACTATCAGCCATCGGAGATACGACATTATTTAAAGCATTGATAATGTAATTAACAATAGTATCATAATTTTCAACAATAGATTGTTCAGCTGATGAATTTTTTATCCAATTGATAATGACATTTTCCAAATCTTTAAAATAGGTTGGAGCATTAATAATTAAGGATTGGATACTTTCTAATAATTGCGGAATGATGACACTAATCAAGGCCGCTAATACACCAATTAAAACAACTAATGTACAAAAGATACTCAAGTTTCTTCTAAGATTTTTCTTTTCAACTTTAACTAATACTTTATTTTCAAATAAGTTGACAATAGGATGCATAATATAAGCAAGTACAAGACCAAATATTAAAGGCATTAAAATCTTAATTAAGCCACCTATTGCTTTAATAAGTAGTGGAATATTAATGACACAGTAATAGAAGATTATACATGCTGCTATTACACAAAAAGCTGTTGCACCTATTTGAACGATTTTATTTTCCAAAAGTTTTTTCATATAATCACCTACAACAATTATAAGAAAAATATTCTTAAATGTAAATAAATACCGTATTTTTTGGACATAATATTATTGGTGATATCATGTCAATCTTAGAAAAAATTAAAGAAGATTATCAAAAAGTGTCAGATTTAGTCGTTAAAGATATTAAGAATATAAATATAATCTATTTAGAAACTTTAGTAAGCCAAGATAAAATTAATGAATATATCTTAAAATTTACAAATGTCTATCGCATTCCAAAGGATATTAAAAAGCTAATACCAAGTCCCAATGTTAAGGATATTAGTGGTTATGAGACTCTAAAACTTTATTTGGAAACAGGTTTTACCATTATCATTAATCGCGATCAGATTATTGCTATTGAAACTAAGGGTGAATTAACAAGAGCAATAGAAACGCCAAGTACAGAGCCAACTTTGTATGGTGCTAAGGATTCTTTAAATGAAAATTTTCAAACTAATCTAGGTTTAATTAAGCGAAGGATAAAATCCGAACATTTAAAAGATGAAACATTTAATGTTGGAAGATATTCTAAAACAATGGTCAATATGCTCTATATAGATAATATTGTCGAAACTGATTTAATTTTAAAGGTGCGTAATAAGTTAAATGATATTGTAATTGATGGAGTTAATGATATTGGCGAATTAAAACAATTCTTACATAAGGATGATGCCAATGTCTTCTCCGCTTTTAGAATTACGGAAAGACCCGATGTTATTAGCAAGTCTTTACTTGAAGGTAAGATTATTATTTTAATGGATACATCTCCTTATGCTTTGATAATACCCACATTCTTAGCCGATTTTATCAATCCAATAAGTGATGATTATACAAAGAGTATTAATGTTAATTTCTTAAAGACTTTAAGATTTTTCTGTTTCTTTTTATCATTAATTACGCCGGCTTTATACATTGCCATTATGACTTTTAATCAGGAGACTATACCAACAAATTTACTTTTAAATTTTCAAAATCAAAGGGCTGGGGTTCCCTTTCCTTCGATCATTGAATGTCTAATAACACTTATTACATGTGAGATATTAAGAGAAAGTGATATAAGGTTTCCCTCAAAGTATGGATCAGCTATTTCCATATTAGGGGGATTAGTATTAGGGGAAGCAGCTGTAAGCGCTGGGATTGTTTCACCTATCATGATTATTGTAGTAGCTATGACTTTTATTTCCAGTATGATTTTTACTGATGTAGAAATAATGAATGCCATACGCATGTGGCGATTTGTCTTCTTATTAGCAGCTTGTCTATATGGACTTTATGGGGTTGGAATAGTATTCATCTTTTTCATCGCGAATCTTGCAAGCTATGAATCATTTGGTAAACCTTATTTATTTCCACTAGCGCCATTTGATAAGCCTTACTTAAAGGAGACACTACTAAAAATGCGCAATAAAAGAAGAAGTTCAATGTTGAGTAAAAACTCTTATAAGGGGGAAGCATGAAAAAATTAATTATATTGTTTATAACTATGGTTTTATTAACAGGATGTTATAATTATCATGAATTAGAAACTTTAGGTATTACGTCATCAATTCTCTTTGATTATGTGGATGATAAATATAATTTAACGATAGAAATTATTGATGAGAGTAAACCTGTTACTTTTAAGGGTGAAGGAAAAACGATTTCGGAAGCTTTAGAAAGAGCTTTAAGAAGTTCGGGAAAACTATTGTCTTACTATCATTTAAATACTGTAATATTGACTAAAAATGTAGATATTAAAGATATCTTATTCTATCTTATTAGAAATCCGCAGGTAAATAATACTTTCTATATTGTCTTAACAAATTCAACAGAAATTTTTGATGATAAAGAAGATACAGGTAAAAAAATAAGTGATATTTTAAAGAGAAATAAATCTGAGACTTTCTTTGAACTTTCCAAAACTTTGGTAGATGATAAAATTGATTTAGTACTACCAGTTATTGGAGAAGATTTAAGTGTTCAATCAATGATGCCTTTTAGCAAATTTAAATTAACAAAAGAAATGGATTTAGATAAGATTGAAATCTATCGTATTCTTTTAAATGAAAGTGGATCTTATATTGAAGGCGCTTGTCCTGATGGTAAAAACTTTTTTGAAATAAATACGAATCAAGTGGATACCAAAATAAAAGTAAAAAACAAAGTTTCAATTGATATAGATTTGGAAGCATCAATATCCGAATTCAATTGTAATATTGATACGACTGATGTTAAGAATATCCAAAAATTACAAGATATTATAAATAAAAAAGTTTTAGATGATGGATATAGTTTAATTAAGGAACTACAAGGTAATGATGCCGATATACTAGGTTTTAACCGCTACATTTATCAACATAATCACAATTTAAATAGAGATTGGCAAAATTATGATTATGAGATAAATGTTCAAACTCACATTAATAAGAAAGGACTTATCTTAAAATGAAAAAAGATTTTAATATATTAAACTATTTTAACATGCGTTCTTTGTTTTTAGGTGTTGGGCTTTCAAAAGTTTTAATAGATGCTAAAGAAATGTTTTGGATTTCTTTAATTCTTGGAACTTTGATGGGAATAGTTATTTTAAAATTTATTCATATTGAACTTAAATGTAAAATAGTTAATACGATTATTGCTTCCATCTTCTTTGCTATAGGCTTGATGTTTTTACTTAATATGATAACGACGATGTATTTAACCGAGATGCCGAAGTTTGCCGCGGGGATTCCTATAGTCTTATTAGTTATCTATGTAATAAGCAAAAAAGAAGTAACGATGTTTAGAGTATCTAATAT
>CAMWQX010000021.1 GCA_947176475.1 uncultured Bacillota bacterium | reverse complement strand
ATTAATAAAAACATACTAATATTAAAAATTAAAAAACCTATGTATTTATTTGGTAATAATATTTTTTTAATTACACCTTTCATCTTTATTCAACTCCTAATTTAAATTATAACAGAAAAAAGGAAGAATTAAATCTCCCAAATTAACTTATTATTTCTTTATATAAGCATATATTGGATAATTTAGAACACAGATAATAAGTCCGACAATTCCTGTACCTATTCCAATTAGTAAATCTGCTTTGCTTGGATCTCCGACCATAACTTTACTCATTCCAAATCCCATAATAAGCGCACCTACAACACCGATAACCCAAGTAAACACGATTCCCCAATTAATTGGTCCATGTTGCTTCTTTGGATGATTTGAACGATATACTGGTATAATGCATAATAGAATGATAAAACCAATTACTGCAACCACACATCCTGCTTTAAATAAATCCCATTCGGGTATTAAGCACATACACATTCCGATAGCAAATACTAAACCTCCAATAGTTCCTAATATAATTTCTAATAATGTTTCTTTTTTCATATCTCTCACTCCTTAATATTAATTACCATATTTTTCTTTGATTTCTGCTTGTATTTCCTCTGTTGTCTTTGAATACTTATGTTGTTCTTTTTCTCTTTCTTGTTGTTCTTTTTTTAATCTTTCTTTAGCCTCTTTAGTAGTTTCCCCTTCTTCTTTTAAGAAAGTATCGACAAACTTATCTTCAATCTTTTGATATCCATCAACTACTGTTTTTTCAATTTTCTTGTATCCTCCTACCACAGTTTCTTCAATTTTTTTGTTTGCATCAACAATTTTAGACATTATTTTTTCCTCCTTCTTCTTTAAAACAACGCTTGTTTGTTTAATACAATTTTAGTATAATATGAATAAAATATTGAAACAATCAACAATTTATAGTCATTTGTTGGAATAAAGGAGAATTTTTATGAATACGCCTAATAATAAGAGAAAAAGGGAATCTCAAGAAAAAATTGAAAAAGTATTTGTACAATTGATACAGACAAAAGAGATTAATGAAATATCTGTTACAGATATTTGTAATATTACTAAATTGAATAGATCAACATTTTATGCTAACTACTTGGATATTTATGATTTAGCTGATAAGATTAAAATAAGATTAGAACAAGAAGTCTTGAATTTATATGAAGATGAGAGATTAAATGAATATAATTCTAATGATTTTTCAAAAATATTTCACTTGATAAAAAATAATCCATTATTTTTTAAAACATTCTTTAAACTGGGGTATGATTCTAATGGGCTTTTTAATCAAGAACACCAATATGATACGAATCTATCTAAAAAACTTTATGAGGATAAATTTATCGATTATCATATTGAATTTTTTAAAGCCGGATTTAACGCTATAGTTAAGAAATGGCTTTATAATGGATGTCAAGAGTCTGTTGAAGATATGTGCTCAATTCTGATGTCTGAGTATTCTGGTAAACTTGAAAAATAAAAAAGGAAAATTACTTTTCCTTTTTTTGTATCATTTTTTTATTATTAAGAACTGTCACATATTTGTTCAAATATTTTTCCTTGTCTTTGGAATTATATTGCATGATAAACCTTGGATGTTCTAAAGAAATAATTTTATCAAAGAATTTATATTCATCATTAATTTTGGTTAAAAATTTAAAATTTTCTCCACTTCCTATGCAATAACATATAGAAGTATCGATTCCCAAAGCAATCTGTTTTTTTAAAGATTCAACAATAAAAGGATATAAAGCATCCTTTAATTTTTTATTTTCATAATAATTGGAATTAACTTCATTTCCTTTTGAATTTACATTTATTATGCCTAATGGACATACAAAACTCATAAAGAAGTCTTTATAAAATTTTTCGCATCCACCATATTGTTCCATAACATCATATAAAAAATTAGAAGAAGATTTGTTTATATAAAAGGCGTCAATCATAATACCCGTTTCTTTATAGAGGTGACTTGCATCTTCAAAGGGAATACCTGTTGTTGCTGTACCTTTGCGGGCAGGAGAACTGCCAAGGATTAAATATCTTTTATTAAAGTCATTATAGTATTTCTTATAAAAGGCATTGGTAATATCCTTTATTTGATTTTTATTTTTTCCATTAAAGGGATTGATCATGCTATAATTATCAAATAATTCTAAAGATGTATTAGCTAACCAGTTATTAAATTCTAAGACATTATCTGCAAATGTTTTTGGTGTAGTCATTTTATCAACTCACTTTTTTAAATTTATTCTTCTTTTTTCTTATCTTCTAACTTTTTTTGCGAAAGTTTACCCGTATACATAGCTGCTAAGAAAAGCATACCAAAACTGCCAAATAGAAAGATAAAATATATAGTTGCTATTGGAGTTGAAGTTTTAACGCCTTCAATGTTAGCATATAATTTTTCATTAGAAAGAAACGCTTTAACCTTCTTTCCCTTATAGTAAGAAACAGCGCTGTGAACATTACCTAATTCATATTCTTTATCTTTATATTCAACTTTTACCTCATAAAAATCATAAGTATTACCATTCTTTTTGTTTTTTAGACGTTTAGTTTCTGAACTTATAACAGTAGCTTCCACTTCTTCATATTTAAGTTCAGCTTTATTCATGGCGAACCAAAGACCAACAGTGATGGCAAAACATAACGCAAAAACTCCCCATACAGCTAATATTTTCTTTTTCATAATTACACTCCTTTTATTTAATGATATGTGCCGTAATAATGGTATAACTATAGGAATTAATAGTTATTTTTATATTATCTACTTCACAATACCAATTTTTTCCTTCTTTATAGATTTTGCAATTTGCATCTAGAATTTTATTTTTGCAATATTCTATGACATCTTCATCAATTTTTAAATTTTTCTTGATTCTTTCGATACCTAACTTTGTGGTATGAAGTTTATCTAAATTAGACAATAGCACTTTCTTATCCATTTTGTATACTCCTTATTTAATAGCAAAATCTTCCGTTTTAAAATCACAATAATAGCGACCCGAAGTGCTTGTGAATTTTAAAACACAGTAATCAGGATCTGTTACACCCTTTTTATAGAATATGTTATCTCCCTTTTGCCATAGCATGTTTTTAGTTTCTTGATCAGTTAAAACTTCCATAGTACCTTTTAACATTACTCCAACATATTTGAATAATCCTTTATGATAAAAATAAATGCTAGCATGAGGATTATTTTTAAATTGATGCACACGCATGGAGGATGTGTTGGTTGAGAAATAAAACTCTTTTAATCCATTATGCTTTCGTGGTTTTAGCATAGCTTTTATATTGGGATATCCTTCATCATCTAAAGATGCAATAAAGCTAACATTTTGATTATCAATAAACTTTTCTATCTTCTTTAAATCCATAACAACATCCTTTCTAGTTATTCATATCTTTGCTTAAATCTTCAGGCATATGTCTTGGTCCTCTTACAGTTGTGATGCCATACTTAATTAATTTGTCGATATTATATTCATCTTCATTATATTTTGTTATAAGTTTAAGTTTCATTACGGTATTCATTGTTAAATTTTCATCTTTATAATTACATGGAATATTAACTTCTAAAACTTCGCATTTATACATGATCGCTCGGTAAGGTACTCCGAGATAGATATAGACTGTATCACCTATTTTAGCATTATTTGGTTGTTTCCATTCAACTGTATCAAATTTTTCAAAGTGGCCTATGACGTCAAAGTATTTAGGATTAGAAGGGATAAGCCATTCATCAGATATTTCCGTAAATTTATGACTTTCTGTGATATATTCCATTATTTCTTCATCGGGAATGGTATTATCTAAAATTATTGTTATCCAATTATTTTTATTCATGTGATAAGCTTTATAAAAACCTTTTTTATTTAGCAATTCTTTTATTTTACTTTCTGCTAAATTAACATTTATAATTTCTACTTCGCCTGTTTCATCATCCAACTTACTTTTATCAATATTCATAATAGCAGCATACCATTTATCATTATTTTGATTTTTGAATACGCCAAAGTTTGGAAATTTTTCCCACATAAATTCGGGATTATCTCCGTATTTATCGGTAATAAGGTTTGCTATTCTATTGGTTTGGTCATAGATAAAATTGGAAGTAGATGTACATTTATTTTGGATGTCTAATAAAATACTTGTGAATTCTTCACGAACACGACTAACAAATTCACCTACTTGATTTGGATTACGATAATTAGTATACTCGCATTCAAATGATAAATCATAGATACTACCTTGTACTATTCCATCTTGGTCAACTTTTATATCAACACGAAAAGTATCATTTAATATATTTTTAGAATATATATAATAAGCACTTTCTTTTATAAAGCCATAAGAAATTAATTTATCAAAGATAATTTTAGATTTTTTAAAGATGTCATTTTCTATATTCATAAATACCTCATATATATTAAATTTTTGTAACAATAGTATAACATGTAAAAAGCAAATCATAAATATGATTTGCTAATATGTTTTATTTTTCTAAAAGATAAGCATTGCTTGGGCTGACAGCAAAATCTTTGGTATAGATAATCCAGTCCGTAACATTATCTAGTGTATACCAAGCTTCATCCCCCGTATGGATATCAGGTATATCATATGGTTCTTGAGTTAATTTACATTTAAATTTATTTCCTTTTATCTCAAGTAGTTCAAACCAAATATGTTCAAATTTGCCCTTTTCTTTTAATGGTAATCCAATTTTTATGAGAATGGTATTATCTTTGTTTTTAAAACTTTCTTTAACATAAGCAAATCTTTCTCGTGCTAAATCACGCATTCTATCGGTTTCAGCATCACTATAGAAGAAGATAGGGTTTTCTCCCCATAATTCATCATATAAAGAGACCTTTCTTAAAATGCGATTATTTTCCTCTTCTTCACTAGTATATAGGAAAATAATGCTAGTTTTCGTGTTATGTCCATTTTCACGGTCTTTAACATTTCCTAATTTAGCTTTTTTATATTCTAAGATACCTTCTGTCCATGGTGCACAAGTAACAACCACAGGATAGCCATTAATTAATCGTCCGATATAAGCACCATTATAGCGAGGTTCAAATTCATCCACCTTATCAATTAAATACATAGCATAGGTAGATACTAAATTGTAATGTTGCTCATAATGCGTTTTATCTGATTCTAAGATTTCTAGTTCGGTAATGCCACATCTGCATAGTCCATGAGTATGTAACCACACTTTATCGTGTTTTCCTTGGACGGCTTGAACAGTAAATAAATCTCTGGCGCTTGGTAGAACTTTAGATGTAGCAATCATATTGACCCATTTAGCTGGTAACATCTTCTCGGCTGATTCATCTAATACACCGATTAAATCAGGAATAAGCGCTACAGCAATTTTTAATTGTAATTGAAAAGACTTCTTAGCATCTTTCCCAAAGGACATAAAAACTGTTATTGCTTGATTGGCACTCAAAAGAGTTTCTTTTTCCTCTTCGGTAAATAAGAAGTTTTTATATAAGTAATATTCTGGTATAGATAATCCTCCTGTATAAAAACCTACTTCATAATCCTCTTTATCATATTTGATTTTAACGTTTATAACACCATTTATTTCATAATTAGTCTCTTTAACTTTGAAGTCCTTACTTGATGATAATCTTTCTACACTTTTCTTTAAGATATCCTCATCTGATGCAGGTGGTACAATCATCATATAAGATTTTTCTTCCCAATATTCTAATGGTTTTTCTATTAGTTTCTTTTTCATGATTAACACTTTCTTTCTCACTTTAATTTTACTATTTTTAAATTTTTTTACAACACTTTATTATTTCTTTTGCTCTCTTAATAAATTAATTCCTTCTTCAAGTAAAGTTTGATTGTCATTTTCTAGTCCACAGACGATAGTTTCTATGGCATAGTAATCATCATTTAACTTAGCATAGGTCCTGGCAAGTTCTTTAAATTCATAGTTATACTTTTCTAAAATTGCTTCACCGAAATGAGCGCCGATTTCCTCTTCACTGTCTTCGAGAAGATACATAAAATCACGATAATCTTCAGTTATGCAAGCGTCGCCAAAGTCAATGATACCACACAGATTTTTATTCTCATCTAATAAGATATGATTGGCACTTAAGTCATTATGACATAGGCACTTTTTGGCTTGAAATAAAGTTTTATTATTAATGATACTAGAGATAAAGTTTTCAATATATTCTTGTTCTTCTTTAGTTAGTTTAGAATAGATTTTCTCTTGCAGTAATTCTAAATCAGATTTATAAGATTCTAATACATCACTTTCAAATTCACTCAATTGTGATACTTCAAGATGGTGTAAAGATTTTAAAAAGTCAGAAAGATCTAAGTGAAGACTCTCTTTTTCTTCTTTGCTCATAGATTCGTATATTTCTTTAGTAAGTTGTGATCCTTTAATCATTTTATATCCCATTATACCGGATTCATCAAAGTAATCTATCTCTGGTATTTTAATATTTGATTTAAAATTATCTTTTAAATAATCAAGAATTTTCTTTTCTCTTTTATAACTATTCCTAGCATCATAGTGTTTGGCTAATTTAAAGAGATATTCATTATTGACGATGTAAGCAATACTGTCATATCCTTCTCCGACAATTTCAATAGACTTGACCTTAATGGTCTTAAATAAGTGTTCTATCAAATATTTCATAGCTTTTATATTAGAACTATTATCTTCATAACGATATTCCATCAAATAACAATCTTCTTTTTTGCCTTCATGTAATTCATGTTTTGGTAAATCTTTGATTATTCTAAAGCCAGCTTTTTGATAAGCTTTAATAGCACGAGGATTATCTTGATGAGGATCTAGTATTACGGCATTAGCATTTCTTTCCCTTTTTAGAAAGGCAAATATCATTTTGATATATCTTATACCAAGACCTTTACTCCAATATTCAGTCTCACCAATAAATTGATCCATTCCATAAACTATTTCATCCGTTTTAGGATAGTGATAATCTTCATATAATTCATCATACATTTTATATATTTGTCCATAGCCAATTGGAACATTATGATACTCAATAATTACTCTTATCACTTCATCTTCCCATTTTTCTGTAAAATGTTCTTTAATCATATCCATGGTATATGACTTATCTCTTCCACCATAAAACTTTAAAACATGCTCATCATTAAGCCATTTATAAAGATAAGGAAAATCACTTTCGGATAAGACCCTAATTCTTAAATCATTATCTACTAAATCCATTATTGTTGCTCCTATTCAAAGTTATAAACATAACATATTTCATCTTCGTAGTCATTTTTACCACCTAATTTTTCATAGACGTGACAAGCTCTAGGATTTCCTTTATCCGTCATGACAAACATTTCAAAGAATCCGTTATTACTAATGTAATCTTTGATAAAGGTCAATAGTTTAGATCCATATCCTTGATCTTGGTAATTAGGAAGCATACCAATTGAGTAGATAAAGTAAGCATGACGACCATCAGGATGAATGATATCATAACCATAGGCAAAACCAACAACTTTATTTCCTGTTTTAGCTATAAAGCTAATGGTGTTTTTATCGTTATAAAACTTTTTAATATTATCTAAGTCAAATAACATATCGTCATCTTCTATAACTTCTTGCATTAATGCTAAATCTTGTTCTTCTAATAATTTATATTCCATATTTTCACTTATCCTTATAATTTTTGTATTTATCTTTTATTTTCTTGATTATCTTTTTAGGGAACCACTTATTACTAAAAAGGATCCAGTAATAAACTTGTATCCAGCATCATCTTCGAGATTTTCTTCCCTAAAAGTAGACACTTGGATATCTATATCAAAATCTGCTAATTGTTCTTTAAAAAAGGTTATAGCCTCTTTTGTTGTATAGTTACCTTCTTCGGAAAACAGAACAGGATTTTTATCTTTATCTAAGCGTTTAATATCAGTGGCAAAATCTAAAATAATACTTCCACCATTTTTTAATAAACGTTTCATTTCGGTAATCATATTGGCAATTATCTCTTTTTTAAAAAGATGAAGAAATCCCGTGCAAAAGATGCCGTCAAAGGTAGAATCAGCAAAAGGTATCTTTTTGGTTACATCTACTACTTGTGTTTCTAACTTATTATTTAAGTGTTGTGGACAGATACTTTTTAATATTTCTAGTTCTGATGCAGATTTATCAACAGCTATTACTTTATCAGCATATTCTAAAAGGCTATTATTAAATCTCCCATCACCGGCGGCAATATTAAGAATAGTCCCTTGCATATTCATCTTTGTTATAGCATCTAAAGTCTCTTTTTCTTCTATTCCCCACTTAGACATTATTATCCTCCAAGATAAGATTCACATCATCTTCCGTTAAATCTTCAATAGATATTACTTCAATGCCATTATCCATTAGAAGTTTAGCAGTTATTCCAGAATTGGTACCTAATGTGCGAGTAAATGTTCCATCATATGCTCTAATGCCACATGATGGACTATTCTTTTGTAATATGGCTTTTTTGATATTATACTTCTTAGCAAATTTTAGTACCTCTTCCGCACCTTTTTTAAAATTTTCGGTACAGTCTTTTCCTGTTTTTGTAAGAACGCGCATTTCGCCATTAATCATTTGGCACTCACAGCCTTCTCTAGGAGTAGAAAGACCGCCTAATTGTTCAGGACATAATGGTATAGCCAGTCCTGCTTCAATAAGTTTATTAACTAGTTCATTATTTTTAGTTGCTCCGTCATAACGACATCTTAGTCCAGCTAAGCATCCGCTTACAATATATCTTTCCATATGTACTTCTCCTTTTATTTTTTATCTAACCAATAGTATGGTTGTAACTCTTCTAGAGATTTGAATATAACTTTGTTATCTTTGGTACTTATAGCACATTTGACATCTTTGCCCCAATAGAATAATCTTTCTTGACAGATGCCACAAGGAGATAATATCTCGAATGGCTCATTATCATGTTGACGACATAAGCAAAGAGAATGAGTAACTTTGACATTTAATTTATGAGCTTCACAGATTGCTCCTGTTTCGGCACATAAATCAGCACTTGAATTGGCACACTCCGGCCAGATACTAATTAAATATTCACCATTTTCAATTCTTAAAACAGCTACACCTCCTGCTTTGTTTTCTCCATATCGTTGATTTAAAAAATTCAAAGCGGTATCAAACATTTCTTTTTCTAAATTCATATTGGCCTCCTACGTAGTGGCCTCTTAGTCTTGCTAAGCAACCACTTATAATATATTTTTTTATATTTAACTTTTTTCTCTTAAAAAAACTTTTTTAACTGAATAAATTGTATCATATATTTAATCTTATAAACAGTATAAATGACATATAAAAACTTTGATTAATTTATATAACCAAAGTTTTTTAAAATTAACTCATTAAAAAGTTCTCGACAGAGTCTTTTATCTTATCTAGTTCATATCCATAAGCTTGACAGGTATTCCATCCATATCGTCTAGCCATTTGAATATTGTTAGAGTCATCATCTATAAATAAGATATTTTCAGGCACTGTTTGTAAATCTTTTGTGACATACTCATAAGCATCTGCTGAAGGTTTTGCCATCCCTATTTCAAATGATAAATATACTTTATCAAATTTACTTAGGTCGTATTGGTCATTGATTCTTTTCTTATCAAAGGGTTGGAGATTTGAGAATATTGCTATCTTACACCTGTTTTTTAAGGAATGAGCAAATTCCACAACATCTTTATAATATTTAATTTGAGAAAAATATTCTTCATAAGCTTTTTTAAAATCGACAAAAGAAATATTAATTTCACTTAAACACTAAACAGCGCCAACCAGCC
>CAMWQX010000020.1 GCA_947176475.1 uncultured Bacillota bacterium | reverse complement strand
ATTATGTACATAATTATAATTTTGTCTAATCAATTCTAGCAAATTATAGTAAAGATAATCATCATTTATAGAGTCATATTCACAATCCACGAAATTCCAATAAAGGTTCCCTAATTCCTCTAGTGACTCATTATTTATTTCTCTTTTTTTAATGTCCCCAGTATAATCCAAATTTATTCCGTCCCTTAAATAATCCATTACTCCATCGACATTTTTCTCAACACTTCCCGTATTAAATACTGAGGGATAATAGCGGTCACTATGATTCATATCATACTCAATAAAATAGCCTATTACATCCAAAGGTACAATATTGATATCAAAACTAACTCCATCCAATTTTTGACGACCAACATAAGAATCTTTTCCATCAGTTACCAAAAGCACATCCAAATCACTTTTCTCTGTATTACAATTATTTACTCGACTTCCATAGGCAATCATTCCAACAACTTTATCATTTTCCATGATTTTATTTACATCTTTAAATTTTTGAATCAATTCCCTTGTTGTCATATCTATCTCTCCACTCGTCCGTTATTATACCACAACAAAAAAGAAATGTTTAAATAAACATTCCCTTATTATAAATAATAATTATCATGATCAAAATTATATCCATTATCTAATATATGCAATAATTCTTCAAGGACGCGAATTCGTGTCTCTGTACCTTCTGTATCGACTGCTTTTTTAAATACTTCATCAAACTCTGTTCTATCATCTGGTCCAATATACCAACTATCATTTTCTATATAATTTAATAAATAATAATAGCAACTATCAGCATCAATACTCTCTGTTAACAACTTATCTTCAACTCTTTCAATATTATTGCCTAAATGAATAAGTTTTCTTTCTGTATCATGCTTAGAAAGAAGTCTTTTCCATTTTTCATTAAAACTAACATATCTATTCACTTTTGCATAATCCGTATATCCAACAAAAGGAATTAAGCTTTCTATTGCCTCATCCATATTATCTGGATTAACAGCCTTTAACATAGCTTCAATGAATTTATCATCGGGAAGATCAAGTCTATACCTTTTGGCTTTCTCTTTATTTGTATATAATTGATAAAATTTCCACTCGGTTATTTCCGAATAATTATGCATATAATGATAGACTATTCTTAGAGTATTAATAAAATCATAATAATGTCTCTTTTTCTCATTACCACTTGTATTGCGGTACATATAAAGACACCTATCTAAATAATCTCCCCATTGAAACTCCATTCCCTTTTTCTCATTCTTTTTTAACTCAGCTATCTCATTCTTAACTTCAGCTTCTAATCCACACACATCCCTTTTTACTTCTCCTGTAAAAAAGATACTTTCTAAAAAGGCTTGGTCATTCCAATATTCTTTTTTAAGGATTTCCATCATAGTATTCTTATCCATAAATAAAGTTTCTACCGGAATCCCATCTATTTTTCTTTTATCATGATGATAACACCAAGCATCACCTGGTACTACGACAAATATATCTAAATCGCTGCTATCTTTATAATCATCTGATGTGCGACTTCCATAAACTGTTACAAAAATACTTTTTTCATCACTTAAGATATTCGTCTCTTCAGCATACCTATCAAATAATTCTGCTGTTGTCATATTATAATCATTCCCCTCAACAAGAATTTAACTAACGGCTTTGAACCCAATCGTTTCTTCTTGTTCCAATTGTTTCTTTAACTCCTCTTTATATCTTGCAATAGCCAAAAGAGCTTTAGAATCATATTTATCTATTTCATAATCATGAGGGTTATCTCTATGAGCTGGTTGATAATACTTAATTCTATTTAAACAATTCACATCAGCTGACAAACACTCATCATCATTCATAGGTTCACCATTTATAACTGATGAAGCTAAAGAAATATTGGCGAGTTGAAGTTCTCCCTTTTCATCAACAAATAAATTTTCATAACCATTTAACTTAGTTGTTCTAAGCAAATCATCTTTTAAAAATTTTCTTTGAACACTATCTAAATCAAATCTGTGTTCTCTTAAAATCTCTCTAAATTTTGTCGTATCAAAACCTGGATCACAATATCTTAAAATATGATAATTAGTAAAATCTTTAGCCTTATATTTTCCCGAAATAATTCCCATTAGAATATCTTTAATAGAATCCTTAATAGGTGTATCATCTACTTTTGTTATCTCCCCATTTTGAACTTGATCCATCGCTACTAAAATATCTAAGTCATCTTTTAAAGTATCAAAAGTATGATCATTCATTTCGCCAATTCTACCACGTCCATAATAGATGATAGCACTGATGGCTTTAAGATTTAACTTGCGATACTCTTCGGGTATTAAAGTACCATCTTCCAAAGTCTCTTTTCCATCTTTTAAGGCATTATATAGAGAGTAATCTCCCATTAATATATGTCTTACTAAATCTATTAAAGGACGATTAAATCTGATTGTTTTCAAATAATGATTTTCAAACTTAAAAGGAGAACCATAAAAACCAACAACATCATCCTGTGACAAATAAGGTACTCCTAGATAACGATCTTTAGCTGCCAAAGTTCGGAATATTCCTTCAACATCAACCTTTTTGACAGAATTATTATCTAACAATAAATCTTTAAAATATTCTACTGCACCACTTTGCACAAATTCATCAATATTCTTAACTTGATTATGAAGTTGTGGTAGTTTATTTCTCGACTTTGTTCCTTTAATAATTTTTACTAATTCTGCTCTCTTTTTCGCAAGGAGTTCCAAAATGGCTTCTTCATCTATTTCCACATTTTTTAATTGTTGTTCAAGACACATTGCTTCATAGACTTTTTTAAAAGATGTCATCTTTTTAATATATTGCTCTTCATCTGAAGTAAGTTTTTCACCATTATCAAGTTTGTCCTTTAAAAACTTCATTTTATAATTCATTTCTTCAACTGGATATTCCACGCATCATCACCTACTTTGATTATAACATGCTGTAAAATGCAATTTGTAAATTATCCAAATATTTTACATTAAGAAATGTATAGCAAAAAAAGAAATGCTAATTATTTAACATTTCTAAGAATTTCTCTTCATCCCAAATTTCGATGCCCAAATCAACTGCTTTTTGATACTTACTTCCGGCATCATGTCCCGCAATAACGACATGAGTCTTCTTCGATACTGAACCACTACAGTTGCCACCTAAGCGTTCAATTTTTTCTTTAGCATCATCTCTTGTTATTGAATCCAAAGTTCCCGTTAAGACAAAAGTTTTACCCGTAAATACGGTTTCTTCTTCTACTTCGTCACTTTCATATCCCATATTTAGATCCAATTCTTTTAATTCTTCAATCATCTTCAAATTATCTTCATCATTAAAATAATCTACGACCGACTGCGCAATAACATCACCAATATCTCTTATCGACTCTAAAGTTTCAAAATCTGCTTCTGTTAGAGCATCAATATTTTTGAAACGTTTCGCCAATATCTTACCTGTTTTCTTCCCAACATAGCGAATACCTATAGCAAATAACAGTCTATCAAGTCCCGCACTTTTAGACTCTTCAATACTGTCTAATAAATTATTAATCGATTTTTCTCCAAAACCTTCTAGCAATTTTAACTCTTCAACATATCTATCTAAGCGATAAATATCGGGAATACTTTTGATATATCCCATATTAAAGAAATCTTCAATTATAGCATCTCCTAAACCGATAATATTCATCGTATCTCTTGCAGCGAAGTGTATTAAAGCCTCAATATCTTTCTTTGGACATTCATCATTAACACAATAATAACTGGCATCCTTTTTAATTAATTCACTTTTACATATCGGACATTCCTTAATAAATTCAAAAGGACGAGACCCACTCATGCGATTTTCCAAAACGACACTTTCAACTCTTGGAATGACATCTCCTGCTTTAATAATCTTAACTGTATCTCCTACGCGAATATCCTTCATAATACAATATTCTTCATTATGCAATGTTGCCTTACTTATTAAAGATCCCATTACCATAACTGGTTCTAATATGGCATTAGGTGTAACTTGACCTGTTCTACCTACGGTAAATTTGATATCTTTTAACTTCGTTGAAACAACTTGCGCAGGAAACTTATAGGCACATGCCCACTTTGGATAACGAATTGTATTACCCATAATTTCGTGATCATGTAAATCATCAAGTTTGATAACCACACCATCTATATCATAAGGTAAACTCTCTCTTGCTTCATTCTTTTCATGAATAAATTCCATAACTTCATCAATCGAATTAACAAGGCGATTATTGGGATTCGTTCTAAAACCTAAATCCGCCATAAATTCGAGTGCTTCATGATGCGTCTTTATTCCATAGTCTTCTGGATCTGGTAAATGATATATCCACACTTCCAAGAATCTCTTAGCTGCTACACTTGAATCCAATTGGCGAACCGAACCAGCTGCTGCATTACGACAATTCTTAAGTAGTGGTTCATTATTTTCTTTACGTTCTTCATTTAATCTCTCTAAAGTTTTCTTACTCATATAAATTTCGCCACGAACCTCAATGCTAATTGGCTTATTTAACTTTAGAGGAACTTGTTTAATCGTCTTAACATTATGGGTTATATCTTCTCCAACAACACCATCTCCACGTGTTGCACCAGATACTAATATACCATTTTCATATTTTAAAGATACGCTTAACCCATCTATCTTAAGTTCACAAACATACTTAGGATCAATTCCTTCTTTGCGAATTCTCGCATCAAATTCTCTTATCTCATCTTCATTGAAAACATCAGCTAAACTCATCATTGGAATATTATGTGTAACTTTCTCAAACTTATCTAAAATAACTCCACCAATCTTATGTGTTGGTGAATCACTTCTTATCCACTCTGGATGTTCTTCCTCAATTTTATATAACTCTCGTAAATAATTATCATACTCTTCATCAGTTAAAGTTTCTGCATTATCAAGTACATGATATTCATAATTGGCCTTTGTAATTAATTCCACAAGTTCATTATATCTGTCCATCATTATCACCTATATATATTATACCAAAAAAAAGGATATTACTCATCAGTTTTATCCTCATTTTTCTTAATTAATTTTATTGTTTCACCATCGACATTAATCGTATCTGGTAAAGCAAGTTCCTGCATCGTTATACTAATATCATCATGTTTTTCGCCAGTTCTCGAATCTATATAATATGTCTTATTATTTTCTTCATCGATTACTTGTAAGAAATTTCCAATAAATGAAAGATAGCCATCATAAGAATCATATATTACATTTTTATTCTTATCCATTACGACCTTGCGATAATAAGTCCTTGGTCCATCACTTTTAGGAATTATTAACAATAACAAATTATTATTAACTTCATATCCAAAGTCATCCGTAGCAATTCTATAAGCTTTAGCATCAATTCCTTCAAACACCACATTAAAGTCTTCATCAAAGATATCAATTATCTCATCTCGCCAAGTTTTTCCATAGCGTACCCCAAATCCATAATCCATATATTCTCGGTCATGCATTTGAAATTTTGGATTAACCCATGGAATTATTTTTTCTTCTCTAGTATCAATATTATATACTAAACACCCATCCACGCCTTCTATTCCATAATATCTAATTAAATTCATGCTTTTAGAGTGGATATTATAACAATCTTTTGCCGAGTGATGTGTATACTCATTTCCTTCTTTATCATAAATTGTAAACATATGATTACCATCACCTAAAGTATCACATCCACGAATCACATTTGGATTTGCCGCATCAACGGGTATCATCCATATACCTTGATGCTTTATCTGTTTGCCTGTTTTAAGATTTAAGGCTATGCAATAATGTTCATCACCCTTTTTAACAATAATAACTGAAGTATCTCCCCATAATTGAATCTCGATTTTATCATAATCCTCATCAATATCTAAAGGATACTTACTTTTAATATTAATATCAAAATCAACTATCAAAAAATCTTTACCAGAAACAAAACAAATACCATCTGGTTCGCCGCTTTCATCAGTCACTACTAAAGGATTTGAATTAATTTTCTCATTTTTCCCTAACATATTAGAACTTACATTTCCTTCTAACACATTATCAACGACGATTACTTCTTCATCGCTTAATGCCGATAAAATCAATCTGCCATCTTTGTAATAGGGAAAATAAGAACCACAATCAAAAACCAATTCACCATCTTGATTAATAACAAACTTTCTATATATTTGATTATGATAATCATTATGTTCATAGACAAATAAATTAGGTCCTACTTTTCTTCTATATTGAACTTGTATATCCACATTTGGTTTAATATATTCTTTCTTTCTAATATTAAATAGCATCGTATCATGATCATATCCCATCGTTTCAACATAATCATCATCAATTTTAAATATTCCCGAACAATAAGATATCCTCTGAGTTAAATATACCTCTTTTGTTTTTATATTTACTAAATCCTGATAACCATTGCTTTCTAAAACTGCCAATATATCATCACCCATTGTATAGACATTTTTAGCACAATTACACTTTCCTACATCATAGACATTCTTATCTTTATCTATTAAAAAAGACTTTTCATTAGTTTCTACAAATATATAATCATCAACTGTCTCAATATTTATTACTTGATAAGTATTTGGCATTTGTTGCTCTTTTTTACTAATTTCATCCATAAGAACACCTCATCTTAATTATTTATAATACACGTAAAAGAAGAGAAAAACAAGATAAATATATCTTGTTTCTTTTTATAATTATTTCCACAAATCTTCTGGATAAACACCCTTTTTTATTTCTTCTTTAATGAATTCTTCTAATGCTGCTTTATCCTCTTTATAAGTCATCCCCATCCAATGAGCAGTCGTATTGACAACACGAATAGTCTTACCATTTGCAATATCCTCATCCATAATATCTGGTAACAGCATTTCATAATCTAATAAATGATCTTGATTATTGGCAAATGCATCATGCATATCATTGCCAATCGTATCCAAAATACTTGGAGTAAATCCGTTCATTAACATTGATACTGGATGATTCTTTTCTACATAGAATTCTTCTTTAGATTCATCTAGTGGAGTACATTTAACTTTTTCTCCATCTAAGATACAAGAACTTTCAGTAACCGATTTAACAATGCCATCTTCATGAACAATAACTCCTCTTTTAACAGCACCATTATCACTTAATGTATCGGCTATGGCATAACCAGGTATGATATAATCTGTCGCATCTTCAATTCCCTCTGCTAATACTCTAAATGCGTCATCACCATAGAAATCATCAGCTGTAATAATACCAAAATTACCATCAATAAATTCCCTAGCTGCATATACAGCATGAGCTGTTCCCCAAGGCTTTTTTCTTCCTTCTGGTACTTCAAAACCCGAAGGTATATCCTCTAATCTTTGGAAGGCATATTCTACCTTAACTTTATCTTCTACTCTTGATCCAATTGTCTCTTTAAATACGTCATAATTTTCCTCTTTAATAACAAAAACTATTTTATTAAAACCATATCTAATAGCCGAATAAATCGAATAATCAATAATAAATTCTCCATTTGGACCAACTGGTTCAATTTGTTTCATTCCTCCAAAACGGCTTCCCATTCCAGCCGCTAAAATAACTAATGTCTTTTCTTTCATAATTTTCTCTCCTATAATCTAAATAAATAATCATTTAATGCATTATAACATGCTTCTCTATCAACTAAAAGTCCCGCCTCACGCATCTCATTCAATTCTGTAATTGTTACAAATTTAATTGCATTTACTTCACTTTGTTGATATCTTATATTGTTCTCATTTAATCCATTTTGTCTTAAAATAAAGAAATCATAAAATTGTCTTTCTACAAAATCATCAGAAAACTTTTGCTCTTTTCTAAATGAGAACATAAATCTAAAATCCTTAACTTCTACACTATAGCCTAAACTTACACTTACTTCTTCACTTATCTCTCGTGCTGCTGCCATTAAGGAATCTTGTCCTGAAGAAATATGTCCAGCTGCTGAAATATCCCACATTCCCGCATTTTTTTCTTTATCTAAAGCTCTTTGTTGAACAAGTATCTCATTATTTTCATTGACTATAGCTACAACAATTGCCCGATGCCACAATCCTTTTTTATGAACTTCATCTCTTGGTAAGATTTCACCAGTCTTAATACCGTTTTCATCTAATACATCAATTAGTTCCATCCTCTTCCTCCTTTTATTTACTTCACATCTTTATCAAAATTATACAACTAAAAAGAAACAAAAAAAAGAGAATTTTATTTAATTCTCATTTTGGTTATCAATTGTTTAATATCGTCGGGTTCCATTTTACCCATTGTTTCAATATTACATAATGCGGTTGTTAATTTTTCTTTCTGAGACATTTGATAAAATAACTGTTCATCTACCATATCTAAGATAAAATTAAACCATGCATTTATTTCTTCATTAGAATCATGTTCTAAATCAAACCAAATATTATTAAGTCTTCTAGCATAAGTAAGTTGGTTAATTAAAATATTTGGTGATATATTAAATGGACTTATTCTCAATTTCATATTATATATTTCATTTATTGAATTAGTAAAACGCATTCCATGTAACAATCTTGCTGTACGACCATTGCCATCAACGAATGGATGAATACGTACAAAAAGAAGATGTATCAAAGCACTTTTAAAGAAAGGATTAGTATTAATTACTGATAAAGATCTTGATTTATAAATTTCTAAAAATTGATCCATAAAGAATTTAACATCTTCTGCTTTAGCACCATTCCAGTATACAACTTCCCCTTGTTGGGTCATTTTACTTACACGTACATCTGTAACACGATATTGCATTGGTTTAGTTATTTCCCCATTAGTCGATTTTAAAACAAAATCATGAAGTTTTTGAATACGACTATGATTAACTGATAAAGTATCAAAGAATAAATTATTTTTATCTATTAAATCAAAATTAATTAAATGTGCCTTTTCCATTCTAAAAGAACTGATTAATTCTTCATAAAACTGTGATATCCAAAAAGTAACAAGAGCATAATCATCAAATTGTTTTAAGAATTTCATATATTCATCAAATTCACGATTGGTCTCTTCCATATGCTCTAAAACATTATGATCAAGTTTTATTCTATCGACATATTCTTGAAGACAAAATCTTTCAACAGGCGCATCATTCATACCATTTTCTGGAGCTGCCATAATAATCCCCCTTAATTCGCGGACTATTATACCAAATTTATGCTAATTTTGCAAAATTCTATAATTTTTTTATGCTCTTATGATTCTTCATTAACTTCTTAACACCTGTCTTAAACGCGACATCAATTAAATCTCCCGAAACCGAAATAACTACTCCTAAACCAAGCGAATCATGTTCAATAGTATCACCTGGATTAATATCATCATTCTTTCCTTCAACATACATAGCATCTTTATTGAGTTTTTGTTCATCTTTAACTGCATCTAATCTTTCGACATACTCCTGATTTATTTCATCAATAAATCTTGAAGGCGGATTCATCGTATCCTTACCATAAAGCATACGTCTCTTGGCATTGGTTAGATATAAGATTTCCTTAGCTCTTGTTATACCAACATAGCAAAGTCTTCTCTCTTCTTCTAATCCATCTTCTTCGCCAATAGAATTAGCATGTGGGAATATTCCTTCTTCCATACCTACTAAGAAGACAACGGTAAACTCAAGACCCTTAGCTGAGTGAATCGTCATCAAAGTAACTTCATCGCCATCTTCCTTATGTTGAGAGATGTCAGCAATCAAACTGATTTCTTCTAAGAAGTCTCCTAGATTAACGCATCCTTCTTGCTCTTCAAAGTTTGCCGTAATTGATTTAAACTCCATTAAGTTATCTAATCT
>CAMWQX010000019.1 GCA_947176475.1 uncultured Bacillota bacterium | reverse complement strand
GTCCTAATCATTCTGTCAACCCCTAAATTTTAAAATTTGTACACTTTTTGACACTCTTTATGCCATAAAAAAAGAAATTATTTACAAGTATAAAAAAAACATCTTTAATTCATTCGAATAAAAGATGCTTCCATAAAAACCAATGTGGTAAACATTAGCTTGAAATGTAATGTCTCTCACACTTTAAGTTTATTAAAGGTAAAGATTCTTTTCAAGAACTATTATCTTTCTAGGATGCCTAAGACATCCATAAATTCTTTTTGAATACTCTTTAAACCATGTTCAGTAGTTGATTCAAAACGAAGAGTTAAATTAGGACCAGTGTTACTTGCACGAACTAAAGCCCAACTATTGCCCTTATATATTTTGATTCCGTCAATTGTTGAATATTCATAATTATGAGTATCACAGTATTTCTTTACTCCTTCAACAATTTGGAATTTCTTTTGATCAGTAGTCTTAACTTTAATTTCTCCAGTATTATAGTATGTTTTTAATCTCTTTACCATATCATATAATGATTCATCACTTTGACTTAGTTTTTCTTGTAAACGAAGTCCGACATAAATTCCATCATCATAGCCATCATGACGATCTCGGAAGAAGATATGGTTTGAATATCCTCCACCAAATGGAATATTATTTTTATTCATTATTCTTTCTTGTTGAGCACTTGATGGAGTTTCAATTAATACTTCTCCACCAGCACGTTCAATCTCTTCAAGTAAGACATTTGAACATTTAACATCAACTAAGATAGTTTTATTTACGGTTTTATCAATTATGTCTTTTGCCATTAAAGCCATCATAACATCGGCTTCAACTATATTTCCCTTATTATCAACAAATCCTGCACGGTCACAGTCGCCATCATAAGCAATACCAATATCAGCTCTGTTATGTTTAACCGCCTTAGCTAGTTTAGCTAAGTTTTCTTTGACATTAGGATCGGGATGATGATTTGGGAAATTGGGATTGGAATCACAGAATAAGAAAATAGTTTCAAAAGGTAATCTTTCATATACTCTTCTAATTATTAAAGAAGCTGTTCCATTTCCACAATCTACTACAGCACGCATGCGTTTGTGTCCTGGATTAATTGATTCTGCTAAATATTTAGCATATTGATCATCAATATCTAAATAACGAATACGGCCTTTACCTTTAGCAAGTTTCAATTTTTCATCGCTTAAGTTTTTATAAATTATATCTAGAACATCATGATCACAGTGTTGATAATCAGCTCCAAATAACTTGAATCCATTATCATCTTTAGGATTATGACTTGCTGTTACCATAATGGCATATTCAAGCCCTAGATTATGACAAGCAAAATTTAACATTGGAGTTGTTACTAAACCAATATAAATGACATCAACTCCGGTAGAAATAAGTCCTTCAACTAGTGTTTTAGTTAGATGAGGTCCGCCAAAGCGGTTATCATGACCAACAACACAGTCTGTAACGCCAATACTATTAAGATATGTACCAAATACTTTACCTAATCGATTAGCAAAATCACCGGATATTTGATGAGGATATATACCTCTAATATCGGCTTCTCTTAAAATACTTTTATCAAAATTCATACTATCACCCTTTTTAATCTTCTTCTTGGAATAATGTCTTTGTTTCTTTCATCTCTTTGGGAATTGCAATATCCATATATTTTAAAATAGTTGGAGCAATTTGAGTTAAATCCCCTTTATGTTTTAAAGAAACATGTTTATCTCTTATGATAAATGGTACTGGATAAGTAGAATGAGTAGTTATTGGATTTCCTTCTTTATCCATCATTTCATCACAATTACCATGATCAGCTGTAACGATTAACTTATAGAAGTTATCATCAACAGCTTCAACTATTTGTTTTAAGCAATTATCAACAGTAAGCAAAGCTTCTTTAGTGGCTTCAATATTTCCGGTATGACCAAGCATATCGGGATTAGCAATGTTAACAAGGATAAAATCATAATCTTTTTCTAAACATTTTATAACTTGTTTTGTAACATCTTCAACACTCATTTTAGGTGCTAAATCATATGTTGCTACCTTCGGAGATGGTATTAAGAAATTGTCGCATCCCTTTAACTTCGTCTCTCCACCACCATTAAAGAAGAAAGTTACATGGGCATATTTTTCAGTTTCTGCTATACGAGCTTGTCTTAACCCCAAATCAGATAAATATACTCCCATAGAATAAGCATTTTCAGCAGATTCCATTAATGGCGTTAAATTTTTAGTATTTGGCACATCTACTAGTGTTAAAACATTTAAGTTAGCAGGGACATTGGCATTATATTCATTGAACTCCTCATCTTTTAAAACGGTTAATATTTGACGAG
Source organism: uncultured Bacillota bacterium (assembly GCA_947176475.1). Taxonomy (GTDB): domain Bacteria; phylum Bacillota_I; class Bacilli_A; order RF39; family UBA660; genus CAG-582. The sequence goes on along the minus strand of CAMWQX010000019.1, from coordinate 8,232 downwards.
CACGATCTCCTCTAAAGTTTAACCAAATTACACCATCATTTTCTTTAATTATACCTTTTTCATTAATAAGAATTGGTGGCAAGAATTCATCTGTTACATCTTTTTTATAACATGCTTCTATTCCGGCTTTATAGGATTTTATAGGAACTCCTTTACCGTGTAAAACGAGATTGGAATATATCTTTGTACGATCCCATTTATTATCGCGGTCCATGGCATAGTATCTTCCACATATTGTAGCGATATTTCCGATTCCGACTTCTTTCATAGTATTTTCTAAATCTTCAATAAATCCAATAGAGGATTTTGGAGAGGTATCACGTCCATCTGTAATTACATGAAAATAAAGTTTCCTAACACCGATATTGGATAGATGGGATATAAAATTTTTCATATAAGTTATATCGGAATGAACTCCTCCATCACTTACTAATCCCATTAAGTGGATAGTCCCACCATTTCCAACAGTGGTATTTAGAAAATCTAATAACTTCTCATTTTTTTCAATCAAAGTACTACCTAATACTTCATTGCATAATGTGATGTCTTGCTTAATTTTCTTACCAGCTCCAATAGTTAAATGACCTACTTCACTGTTACCAAATTGTCCATCTGGTAGACCAACATATTCGCCTGATGCTTGTAAGACGGAGTGAGGGTATTCAGCATATAATTCATTAAAACAATCCATATTGGTTTGCTTTATGGCATTACCATACTCTGATTCATTAAGACCAAAGCCATCCAAAATGACCATTATCACTTTTTTCATATTTTCACCTATTATCTATTTTATCATATTTATAATAAAAAAACGAGTATTTTATACTCGTTAACATGTTAGTTCTTTAAAATAAGCTTTGCCGTCATCATTAGTTCCGAATATTCCTGGAGCTCCATTCTTATTATGAATATCAGTATAATCATTTAAGCATTCATATAATTTATTGTTATGAAGAACGGTATCACCTACATGATATATCTTATAGGCATTAAATGGGACTGTATAGTTAGCAGTTATGTCCATTTTGGATTTACAATAACATAAATAGATATCCCCATCTAGTGCGGTATTATCTGTCGGATCATATATCACTGCTTCGACATCATCTTCACTAGTTATATATCCTTTTTCAATTAATGTGGCAACTTTGATAGTTTTACAATTGCCTTCGGCATTTTTAATGTCATCTTTTATAAGATTACCATATTTTAATGCTGCTGTTTCAACTTCGGTAACTTTACTTTGCATGTTGCTTCTTTTTATACTGGAATAAATCTGAGTATAAGAAGGAATGGCAATTACTATTATAAGACCTAAAATGATAAGTACGGCTAATAATTCAACTAATGTGAAACCCTTTTTCATACTAACCACCTCTTGTATTATAAATATAACATAAATGGAATAAAAAAAGTAGTTATTACTAACTACTTTTGTGTTATCTTGACAGTAATTTCCGTTTTTACAGTTTGAACAGAAACACGTTGATCACTGACGCGAGCTAATACTTTAACAGTATGTGTACCAGCCTTTAATCCAGATAGATTAACATAAGCATAAATATCCGAATCGCTTATATCTTTATTGATTACGGAATCAACACCTTTAACTATGACATCGACGGTACGATCATTTGAACTAGCTCCAGCTGACAATCCTTCACCTAATCCCTCTTGGCGAATTTGTACTCCTTCAATCTTTCTTTGAACTTGATCTCCAATAGTTACTTTAACATTAGTATTACTTTGGGATAAGTATCTTACGCCACTTGGTTTGATTAAGTTAACCGATATTGATTTTCCTGAATCTATAGTACTGATATCAATGCTTGCTTCAATTGCATCAATGGCATCAACTATACTCTTTTCACCATATACTTCGACTTCTGTAACCGATGAAGATATTGATGCGATAGCTTTACCACTCTTCATTTCTCCAGTTGTAACAATATTAACTGGCTTAGTTGCATGATATGAATCAACAGTTACTTCAGCAGATACTTTTGACGGAACCATCTCAATATTATCAATCTTATTACCTAATTCATCATAAGCAACTAGTGTTACGCTTTCAAGAGTAAATACCCCCGAATCCTTTTTATCAATTTGAGAAGCATCTACTAAAGCTTTAACAACGGCTACTTTATCAAGAATTTCTTGACTAGATTTAACTATTATTTCACTGTTATCTAATTTAATATTACTTATACTTAATTTGTTATCTAATTTGTCTTCATTTAGTAAATCATAACTTAGTGGTTTTACTTCACTAACTTTTTCGCTTATCTTAACTGTTACAGTTGATGGATCAAGTTTATAATCAACAGCTTCACCAGAATGATTATAGCGTAAATCAACTTTATAAGTTCCAACACCATAATTTGATAAGTCCAATGTTACTTTATGTTCGCCTAATTGAGTAGCTAAGTAAATAGCTGATTTGCTTCCAATTAGAGTAATATCAACATTTTCAGGTATTCCTTCTAATACATAGGCTTCTTCATTATAATTAATTTCAACAGCTTGATCTTTAATTATCTTAGCATCTGTTTCTGTTAAAGTAATTACTTGTGAATCAACAAGTAGGAACACTCCTACAGCACATATTAATGAAACATATATTAAGACATTAGGTCTATTTAATATTTTCTCAATCTTTCCAGAGTTATCACGGAATAATTCATTTATCTTATATATTAATCTACTTATTGGTGTAACGATAATTTTATCTATAACACGATAAATGGCTCTAAAGAAGATTATAAAAGGCTTAAAAATCTTACTCATCTTCTTCACCTTCACTTTCATCAGCATCATAGAATACATCAGTCTTAGGTTTTAATTCATCTAATAGCATTGCTCTAAATTCGTCTAAAGTTAGATTATAGTGTAAGTAATTATCACATGCGATACTTACTCTTCCTGTCTCTTCAGAAACAATTAAAGCAATGGCATCAGTTTCTTCAGCAACACCTAAAGCTGCTCTATGACGTGTACCTAATTTTTTATTAACATTAGGATTCATACTTGTCTTAAATACGGCACCGGCACATGTAATCTTATCACCTTGGATAATTACTCCACCATCATGCAATGGATTTGGTGGTAAGAATATGGCTTCTAGTAATTGACTAGAAATATCCGCATACAACTTAGTAGTTGGCGCAATATATTCTTGTAAACTCATATTTCTTTCGATAACAATTAATGCACCAATTCTTTGTCTCTTTAGATGTTCGATAGCATTCATAAGTTCAAATACTACTTTTTCACGTTCATCAACAGTTAAGACTTTATGACGTCCAAGTAATTGAGTACGTCCAATTTGTTCAAGAACATTACGTATTTCAGGTTGGAATATAACGATTATAGCAATAGGTCCCCATGAAATAACGTATTCAAGTAATAATCCCACGGTATAAAGATCTAATAAATAACTTAAAACTTTAATAAAAATTAACCATAGTACGCCTTTAAAAATCAAGACCATTTTAACATTGTTTTTTAAATTCTTAAATAGGAAATAGAACATTATCCATATTAAGCATATATCTAATAATTTAGTAACTGCACTCCATAAACTGGTTAGAGTTAACATGTAATCACTCCTTCAATTAAGTATTATAACAAAAATGCGATTTTATTCATAGACTCGAATAAAAAAATGCACCAAGATGCATTAGTTCATATTTGTATTGTCGGATACAACCGGTGCAGCATTTGGTGCTGATGGTTGAGCCATAGGAACAGGAGACGCAACATTGGATACTTCAGGTCTAGATTCAAGAGTATTAATAGCTCTTTCCTCATTGATGAGTTCTTCTCTATATTGTTCGTATTTTTTCTTGTCCATCATATATCCGAATAATCCTAGTAGTAAAACAATAGCAATTACAATAAAAATAATATAATTGGAAATTATAAATTCTAACATAAGACCTCTCCTTATTCTATATCTATTTTATCACTCTAGTGCTAATAATTCAATTCATTTATTTTAAAATCTCTATTTTTAGGTTGAATTTGAATATAAGTGTTACCATCATTAACAATGATTTCTTCGCCATTTAAATATTTATAGGTTGTTTGACTAGAACGATTTGTTTTCTCCCAAGTAATAGGAACAGCATAACCATCAGTTATGAAGTAGCCATTACCTTTTCCAATATTATCAAGTTCTTGACGACCATAAGAATCGTAACTTCTATTTGGTACTTGATATGTAATAATATTTTTGGCTGTATATTGCTCTTTAGTTACATAATCAACGTGCGCTATATCATTTTGAAATCTCTTATACACTTTATTTTCTTCATCATATTTGAAAGTTGTTGACTTAGATCCACTATATGATATGTAGATGTTATCAGCTTTTATAGCACCTTCCATCTTACTTATATCTAGTTCATCTATGCTGTAATTTAAAAGATTTTTCTTTTCGGTAGTGTTACGCATTTTACGAGATGAAACTTTATTATTTATTAATTCCATGGATGTAAATGCCGTATGCTCGGTATTTAATCCTAGTGTTTTATCTCTAAATATTGTTTGAGCATTTAAATCACTTATACTTAAAGCATTGATATCCCTTATGGCTTCTTTTGAACCACCAACATGGACATAGATAGCATCATTTTCCAAGACATAATCAATATAATATATACGGGCTGAACGAACAGAGCCAATACGAGCTGTTTCCTTATCCTTATATATAGCCATTAGTCTAGTTATTCCACCTTCAGTAATTATTTCATAAATGATGTGAGCATCTTGAAGACCACTTTGGTATCCCCAAACTTTTTTGATGTTGTTAATCATGACAGCAATATTGCGGGTATTACTATTAAGATCAATTACTTCAACACTCTTTTTCTTTTCTTCCTCTTTTTTGCTCGGCTCTTTTATAATTTTATCAAGAATCGGTTTAGCTTCTTCTTTGCCAAAAATTAGAAATCCCCCAATTCCCATTAATAATACTACTACAGCAACTATAATAACAATAACTGATTTTCTTAATTTCTTTTTATTACTTCCCTTTTTCATATTATCACCCTAAATTAATAATAACACATTGAAATAATTATTGAAAGTGCCTATTATCTTTGCTATAATTTAGTTGTCGAATGGAGTGATATAATGGATCAAAAGATGATGAAAACATTGGGTGGTATCATCGCCGGTTTTGTTGTATTTATTTTTATACTTTTTATGATTTCTAGTTGTTCAAATACGACATATACTTATGAAAGATTAGAAACTAAAATGATGGATGTTGCTATGGCTTATTTTGAATCTAATAAGGACGAACTTCCTAAAGAAGATAAAGATACTAAATCACTTACTTTAAAGAAGATGATAAGTGATGGAAAAATTGATGAATTAACTAAGTTATTTAATGATGACAATGTTAAGTGTGATGGAAATGTAACAGTTACTAATAATAATGGTTACTATGTTTATACTCCATACTTAAATTGTGGAAAAGATTATGAGTCAGTTTATTTAAAGGATAAGATTATTGAAAATAGTCTTGTTAGTGATGACAGTGGTGATCCTAAATATGGTCTTTATGAAGTAAATGATCAATATATTATGAAAGGTGAAGTTAATAATAACTATGTTAAATTTGCTAATCAATTATTTAGAGTACTTCGTATAAATGCCGATGGCACTATTAGATTATTACAAGTTGAAGGTATAAAACAACAAGTTTGGGATAATCGTTTCAATCCAGATTTTAATTATAATGGTGGTATTAATGAATACTTCTATAATGGTTTAAATTCTCGTGTAAGAGATTCCATAGAAAATTATTATAATGATTCAGCAGTATGGACTGATGAATTTAAAGGTTATATCGTTAAATCCGATTTATGTGTTGGTAAACGTAGTCAAGCAGATGTTACTTTAGATGGATCTACAGAATGTTCAAAGAAACTTAATGATCAAACTTTTGGATTATTAACAGTTTATGAAATTATGCAAGCTTCTTTAGATAGAAATTGTAATAATACTATTTCAAGATCATGTGCTAATTATAACTGGCTATCGACAAGTGATGAGTCTATTTGGACGGCTACTGCTGATGCAGAAAATAGTCAATATGTATATGTTTTATATAAGATTCCAACTATAACAAATGCTAGTTCATATGCTAATATTAATGTTGTATTCAATTTAACTGATAAAGCAGTTTATCTTGGAGGAAAAGGAACTATAGAAGAACCTTATGAATTTAAATAGAATTGTGTAATACAATTCTATTTTATTTGCCCAAATTTAAGGTATATAACAAAGAAATTTGTTTATATAAATATAGAAAAAGGAAGGTATAAAATGAGAAATGTTGGTACAGTAGTTAGGGGTATTAGAACTCCAATTATTAAGGAAGGAGATGATTTAGCTAATATCGTCGTTGATTCTTTGATGAAAGCACAAGAATCCGAAGGATTTAAATTTAGAGATAGAGATATCGTTGCTATAACAGAGGCTGTTGTAGGTATTAGTGAAGGTAATTATGTATCAGTTGATAATATAGCTGAAGATATGGTTAATAAATTTCCTTCAAAGGAGATTGGCTTAGTATTTCCGATATTAAGCCGCAATAGATTTTCAATGATTTTAAAGGGAATTGCTCGTGGAATGGATAAGATAACCATTCAATTAAGTTTTCCATCTGATGAAGTGGGAAATGGCATTTTAGATGAGGAAAAGTTAGATAGTAGTCCATTTACTCTAGATAGTGTAATAAGTGAGGATGAATATAAGGAATATTTTGGAGACTTTATTCATCCATTTACCGGAATAAATATGGTAGATTTTTATCGCAATTTAGTGGAAAGTGAAAATTGCCAAGTCGAATTTATTTTTGCTAATGATCCAAGAAAGATATTAGATTATAGTAAAGATGTCTTAAGTTGTGATATCCATACTCGTTATAAGACAAAAAAGATGCTAGAAGAAAATACTTCAGGTAAGATATATGGTTTATATGAAGTTATGAATAAGAGCATCAATGGTAGTGGATATAATCCTGATTATGGTTTGTTAGGTTCAAATAAAGCAACAGAAGAAAGATTAAAGTTATTTCCTAAAACAGGTGATGCCTTAGTTAATAAAATTCAGGATATATTGAAGGAGAAAACAGGAAAGACAATTGAAGTTATGGTCTATGGCGATGGTGCATTTAAAGATCCTGTTGGACATATTTGGGAACTTGCTGATCCAGTTGTATCGCCTGCTCATACAAAAGGTCTTATTGGTACACCTAATGAATTAAAGTTGAAATATATATCTGATAACGAATTTGCCGATTTAAAAGGTGATGAGTTAAAAGAAGCTATCAAAGGAGAAATAAGAAAGAAGGAAGCCGATTTGACGGGAAATATGTTATCACAAGGAACAACTCCTAGACGTATTACTGATTTAGTTGGTTCATTATGTGATTTGACTAGTGGAAGCGGAGACAAGGGAACTCCTGTCGTCTTTATTCAAGGATATTTTGATAATTTAGCTGATGAATAAAATAAAAAAAATATTGATTATGTAATCAATATTTTTTTATTTGCTATTCTTTAATCCATTTTGCTACTAAGACATAATCTTTAGTAATACGTGTATTACTGTTGAATTTTTCGCCTTTATAATACCATCCAATGAATTTATATCCTTCTCTTACTGGTGTAACATTTTTGATTACTGAATTATTTTTAATAGTTTGAGAAGGAAGAACATTTCCACCGTTAGTATTAAAACTTACTTTATGATATATACCATTTACTTTATTAGTTGTGGTAGTTACTTTTTTAGTTGTAGTTGTTGTAGTCGTCTTTTTGGTGGTTTTTTTCTTAGTTGCCTTTTTAGTTGTCGATGTTGGCTTTATTATAATATCAGCATTTTTAATATCAATGAATGAATTTAAATACTCCGTATTGCCATTGCAATCTAGATAACTCTTTATTTGATATTCAGAATCTAATCGCGTTATTTGAATGAATGACTTATCATAATTACAAGATACGCCTTTATCATCTTTAAGTTCATCTATAGCTTTAGTATCTATTAAGTGACTTACAAATACTTTTACAGTATCTCCGGCTTTACTAGGCATGTTTTCTTCAGTAAAATATCCTCTTGCTACATCATCTAATACTTTTAAGTTTTTCTGTAAAGCATCTTCCGTTATCTTATGCTCACGATTGCTGATTACTATTGATACTAATTTAATAG
>CAMWQX010000018.1 GCA_947176475.1 uncultured Bacillota bacterium | reverse complement strand
AGCTACAGCAGATGGATCAACTCCAAATTTTTCTTTCATAGCGTCAACTAATTCTTTAACTTCAAGAATAGTCATTTCGCTAATAGCGTCAATAATTTCATTTGTAGATAATTTTGCCATTTAAATCATTCCTTCCCTTATTAGTTTTCTTCACCTAATTTTTCGGCATATAAATTAAGCGCAACAGATAGATTTTTTACGTGCTCTATCAAGCCACCAGCAAACATAGTAAGTAATCCTTCCATAGATGGAATAGATGAGTATTCTTTAATAGTATCTAAGCTAACTACTTCGCCTTTAATTATTCCAGTTACTATTTCAACATTATCATGTTTCTTAGCAAATTCAGAAATAGCTTTAATAGGTTCAAGTAAGTTTTTACCAAATACGATAGCATTAGGTCCTTCTAAGAAACTACTTAAATCGATATTCATATCATCCAAAGCTCTTTTAACAAGAGTATTCTTATAGATTTTTACTTCACTATCAAGTTTCTTTAGTTCTCTACGTAATTCTTGCATATCTGCAACTGTAGATTCAGCATATCTAAATAAAATAACACTTTCAGAGTTCTTTAATTTATCAGTGATTTCTGCTACAGTCTCACGTTTTGTATTAAGAATTTTCTCGCTTGCCATATATGTCCTCCTCTTATATTTATAAAAAAACTTTCCGTGGATAGGAAAGTTCATATATTAAAAGATATATAACTCTCCCTCGGTAGGATTATTAAGAATTTCTTCCCCTACTGTCTTCGGTACTCGTTTTTTTACACTAATTAATATAACATGCTAAATATTACATGTCAATAGCATTTTGATCTACATGGATACCAGGCCCCATAGTTGTAGATAAAGAAATATTTTGTATGTATTTACCTTTAACTGTAGCTGGCTTTGCCTTAACTATAGTATTAATTACATATTGGATATTTTCTAATAATGCTGATTCTTCAAAAGATACTTTACCAACAGAACAATGGATATTTCCAAATGAGTCTGCACGATATTCAATCATACCTTTTTTAACATCTTCAACAGCCTTTTCTGGAGTAGGTGTTACTGTTCCAGTCTTAGGATTTGGCATTAAACCTTTTGGTCCTAAAACTTTACCAATTTTACCTAGAGATGCCATCATGTCTGGTGTTGCAATTATACAATCGAAATCAAACCAATTTTCATTAGCGATTTTGTCGATCATTTCTTGTTCACCAACATAGTCAGCTCCTGCCTTTTTAGCAGCTTCAGCTTGAGCTCCTTTAGCTAAAACTAAAATTCTCTTAGTTTTACCATTACCATTAGGTAATACTAAAGAACCTCTAAGTTGTTGATCGGCTTTTTTAGTATCAATATTAAGTTTTATAGCTAATTCAACTGAACTATCAAATTTAGTAGTAGAAGTTTGTTTAGCTAACTTAACTGCTTCATCTAGTGAATAGTTTGTATTCTTTTCAACTAATTTAGAAGCTTCCACATATTTCTTTCCAAATTTTTTCATACGTTTTCCTCCAATCGTGGTTTATTAGCGGATATATTTTTATTTATTTTATAATTACTCTTCTTCAGATTTTTCAGTAATTACTTCAGTTTCGACATTATCGTCTTTAGCAGATTCTTCCATAGCTTCTAATTTAGCTTCGCGTCTTTCTGCTTCTCTTTCAGCTTCAGCAGCCTCTGCAGCTTCTTCAGCTAATTCTGCGTCATTTACACCTTTAACAGCAACACCCATATTACGAGCAGTTCCTTCAACAATTTTCATTGCTTCTTCAACTGTATAAGCGTTTAAGTCAGGTAACTTAATTTCAGCAATAGCCTTAACATCTTCTTGGCTAAGAGTTGCAACAATTTCGTGTGCACCTTTCTTAGATCCAGATTTAATCTTGGCATATTTCTTAATTAGTTCAGCAGCTGGTGGAGTTTTTAGTATAAAATCAAATGTTCTATCTTCATATACAGAGATTTCAACTGGAACGACATCGCCCATTTTATCTCTAGTAGCATCATTGTATTTTGTACAAAACTCTTGTAAATTAATTCCAGCAGGTCCTAGAACTGTACCAACTGGTGGTGCAGGAGTAGCTTTTCCAGCAGGAATTTGTAATTTAATTTTCTTTACGACTTCTTTTGCCACGTAAAACACATCCTTTCGTATTTTCGCTTGTGGTATAGGGCTAATCCGCATTTCCCTCCCACGTACTAAAATAAACTTTAGCACTTAAGATACTATCACAAAAATAATAAAAAAACAACCATAAATTGTTCATTAATTATTTTATGATTGTTTTTTACAATTATTATTCGGCAACGTTTACTTGGAACAATTCTACTTCTACAGGAGTTTCTTGTCCGAATAGGTCGATTAATACCGTTAAACGAGAATTTTCATTGTCGATAGCATCAATGCGTCCTTCCATTCCTTTGAATGGTCCATCAACGATAGATACTTTAGTACCCACAGCTATTTCGGCATCAACGTCAACTCTACTCATACCCATATTAATTAAGATTTTGTCTATTTCATGAGGTAATAATGGTGTTGGTTTAGCACCCTTTCCACTTGATCCAATGAATCCTGTTACACCTGGAGTATTACGAACAATATACCAAGCTTCATCAGTCATGATCATTTCTACTAAGATATAACCAGGGAACATTTTATGTTTCTTTTCCTTTTTAGAACCATCTTTCATGGTTTCAATAACCGTTTCTTCAGGAACAATTATTCTGAAAATATAATCAGAAAATCCCATAGTTTCTGCACGCATTTCTAATTTTTCTTTTACTTTAGCCTCATGTCCGCTATAAGTATTAACAACATACCACAATTTTTCCATTAATCAATCAAATCCTTTACTAGAGCAAATAATGCATCAATTCCGTAGAAAAATAATGCAAAGAATAATACAAATATTAAACAAGCAATCGAATATTTAATTACTTCTTCTTTGCTTGGCCATCTAACTAAATGCATTTCTTTACGAACATCAGATAGATAAGTATCTCTTTTGCCAATATTATTTCTCTTTATCTTAAGATCATTAATCTCTTTAGATAATTCTTTCTTTTTAGCTTTATCTTTAGTTGCTTTTTTCTCTTTAACTAAAGCATCAATTTGATCTTCTAACTTTTTCTTTTCGTTAATTTGAGCTTTCTTTTCAACCATTTTAGCATCTTTTATTTCTTTTTTGCTTGGTCTTTTTACTTCTTTAGGAGTAGTTGCTTCTGTTTCAATTACTTCACTAGCAACTTTGACCTCTTTAACGCTTTTGGTTGTACTCTTTTGTGGAGTCTTCTTTGTTGCAGTCTTTTTAGTAGTTGACTTCTTCTTTTTAGTTTCTTCTTTAGTCATCAAAACACCTCTTAATTTTATTGTATAAAAAAAACACTTTCGTGTACGCCATTAATATAACATAAGAAAATGTTTATTTCAAGTAATAAATTAGACATTTTAAATAATATCTTTAATCTTGTCTCTAATTCGACTAACACAGTTGTAAACTTGCTTTTGATTTATCTTTAAAATAGATGCGATATCATCATATGAAAATTCATTAACAAGAAGTTGGTAGACCTCTTTTTCTAATGGACTTAAAAGTTCATCAATCTTCTTTTTTAAGTCTCTTAAGTTTTCTTCCATCTCTAAAGTTACTTGAGGATCTTTAGAAGTATCTCCAATAAATTCTTGAAGAGTTGAATCTCCAGCAGTTATTGGTTGATCAAGAGAATAAGCTTCTTTTAAGAATTTGTTTTTTAAAGTATCGGCATCGCGGACAAAGTTTCTTACCTTTCTTTCAACACATAAAGTAATAAACGTCGAAAGAGAAGCATCCTTATCTTGATTATAACAAACTAAAGCATCAGAAAATCCGACTAAAGCTTCTTGTCTTAATTCCTTTAAATCAATACTCAAGGCATAAGCACTCTTGCGATATTTATTATAGATAACATCGACAATATATTTGTATTTATCATATAAAAGATCGCGAGCATCTTCACTATTTTCGGATACTAAATTAATTAATTCATTATCTGGGTATTCGTGCATATTATTCTCCTATTCCATATAAAAGAATGGAAGCAGCAACGGAAGCATTTAAACTATTTACTACACCATGCATAGGAATACTTATGATTTCATCACAGTTGTTGACAACAAGCCTTGATAAGCCATTGCCTTCAGAACCGATAACAAGTAAGACTTTATCAGCATAATCAACATGACGATAATCAACACCATTAGCTTCAGCGCCATAGACAAAGTATCCTAAATCTTTTAAGTCATTGATAGTCTTAACTAAATTAGTAACCATAATAATATTGACGTGATTCAAAGCACCTGCCGAAGTTTTCATAACGGTTTCATTAACAGTTACTCCACGGTCCTTAGGAATGATGATGTTTTTAACTCCTCTGGCTTCACAAGTACGAATAATAGCCCCAAAGTTATGAGGGTCTTCTAAGTGATCTAGCATAACAACGAGAGAGTCATTATCAATGGCACTTAAATCCGCATATTCATAGTCATCTATTTCAATGATAATACCTTGGTTATGAGGCATCATTTTATCCATCACTTTAGCATCACTTACGATATATTTTAATTTATTACTCTTGATTTTATTTAATATTTCGCTATCTTTAAAAGTATTAGATATGATAACTTTTCTAACGGTTTTATAATCTAATTCATTAAAGACGTTTTTACCACACACTTTCATAATTCACCTGTTATGTAATTTAGTAATTCATTACATCTTTCTATATTTTCTTTGTAAAGATTTCCAATTAGGCATTCTAGTCCAGTTGCTTTTTTATATGTAATTATATCCGTTGTCTTTGAGGGATGACTGTTAGCATTTCTCCCACGATTGACAATTTCGATTTCCTCGGTTGTTAAAAAGTTCCTATTTATCAACTCTTCTAAGATGCGTCTTTGACTTCTAGCACTGACATATTCAACACTTTTCTTTTGTAATTCACCAACTTTAGATATTCCTTGGCTTATTAAAAACTTGCGAATATGTAATTCATAGACAGCATCACCTAGATATGCCATAACTAAATTATTCATTTTCTCACCGCCTAAATAATACCACAAATAATGGTATTTTGCCAAACATTTAGAAGAAATTGGCATAGAAAAAGAAGGATAATGGTTAGTTACCCTCCTATTTAATTTCAAATTCGACATAAGTATACAAATCTTTTGTCCTATCTTTAGAATTTATAATGTCATGAACTATACGATATTTACCCTTGCGTAAATGTCCATACATATTATCCCAATGAAAGACTCTTTCTTTTTCAGAATGTGGTTCTACGGAGTATAATCTTGCAAGATATACAGGAAAGAGATCAGTTGGCTTTATCATATACCAATCGCCAAACATTTTATATTCCAAGAAATATTCGCCACCATAGCTCATATAGTAATCAGTATTGTTTTTATAAATAATGGTTACTCCATCTCTAGTTAGAGTTTCTGGCTTTACTTCAAGGCTTAAGTCATTATCACTTACCTTTTGGGTAAAATTAAATTGAGATGGAATGATGGTTTTAAAGGCTATTGGTGTAAAAAAGGTTAGTATTATAACATTGGCAATAATTACTAAGATTATTATAAACTTCTTCCATTTTTTCATATAAACACCTCTTATCATACTATATAAGTATCATAACATTTTTTATATATAGAGACAATATTTGAGAATAAAAAAGACAGACATTTTAGTCTGCTTGTTTTAGTAATGTTTTGGATATTGTAACGATAGGTCTTACTCCTCCGTTATTGGAATTTACTACTGATCCATTAATATCAATACTTTCATAGATGTGTTCTGTCTCATTAGCTTGTAAGTAATACTCATGATTTGTTACCAACCATGATACATTTGAACTATCTATACAGCTTATTACCCCATCAGTATTTACACAGCCATAAGTTGCCGTTAAACTTTCTTTGGTTAATAAAGAAAGTTGGATACTATCATCAGCTTTAGATCTCGTTAAGTCTTTTAGATATGCTAAGTAATTATCCATAATTTCTTCAACTTTGTCCTCATATACGACTCCTGATGCTAAAGTACTTTGACGATAAGTATCTTTATTAACATTATATTTTGAAATCATAGACACTGTAGAATCATCACTGCTTATGACTTGGAAACATTCATCTTCAAGACATACTTCTGAACCTTTTGCCAAGTTGGCATCATTAGCAACAAAACGACTTGGATCTTTTTGAAGTGATTCTCTTTCTACAGCCTCTGCTGTTATCTTACATTCAAATGGTATTTCGGCGGCATCGCCCGTAATAGATCTAATTAATTTGACTTTGATTGTCCCGCTTTGAGTTTCTAAGGCGTCTAAAGTAAAAGAAGATACGGGATTAACATCAACAGATACATATGCTTCGTATGCTGGATCAACTGGCGAGCATTCAATGGAAGCTTTAGCATCGTATTGGCGGCTATTATTTCTTACTTCGAAGGATAAAGTTGTTTCGGATTCTAGCATATTTAAATGTGCTGTTTTAAACTCTAGAGTTTTATTTCCTTTTCCTAGGGAATATTCTCCACCTAGAATAGTTACAGAATCAGTAAAAGCAACATCGGCTTCAAAGGAAGATCTGTCAGTACCTATAGATAAGGTTCCGGTTAAAACAAGTGTAGTTGTTACGGATGCGAAGGCAACTGTTATTATTAACAAAGTCATTAAGATTCCTATTTTTCTACTTTTCATCTCATTTCTTCCCTTCTTATTATAAGAATAACAAATTTCTTCTGTAAAGTCTACAAAATAGATTAAATTTTTGTTGAAATTTTTATTTTTTTGTTATAATAACAAGAAAAGGTGAAAAGTATGGAAGAAGAATTTATATACCCCTCTGATGAAGAACTTGCTGCTTCTTTCGTCGATGACTTATTTAGTGCTTTCATGGTCGAAATCAAAAAGTACCCAGTTCTTTCAATAGAAGAACAAAAGGATTTGGCAATTAGATTAAGAAATGGCGATACGAGTGTTAAAGATACTCTTTCGAAGCATAATTTAAGGCTTGTTGTCTATGTTGCATCGGCTTATAAAAATAGAATAAAGCATATGCAGATTATGGATATTATTCAAGAAGGTTGTATCGGATTATTAACAGCTATTGATAAGTATGATCCAGAAAAAGGTGCATTTTCAACCTATGCTATTCATTGGATAAGGCAAGCTATTACGCGATCAATTGATGATCAAGATGAAGAGATTAGAAAGCCTGTCCATGTATCTTTTAAAATTAGAAAATATCGTCATATATTAAATGAAGCTGAACGAAATCACACACCAGTACCTGATGACGAAAAATTAATGGAAATACTTGAATGTAATGAAGAAGCATTAGAAATTATAAAAAAGAAGGCATTTGAAAAAGTAGTAAGTAGTCAAACGAAAGTTGGCGATGAAGATGACTCGGAACTTGGGGATTTTATCGCTGATACGAGAAATGATTTTGATGATGTTTTAGAAGATTTAAGTGGTCAAGAATTGTTGGCAGTAATAAAGAATAAACTTAATCCTTTAGAATATTACTTTTTATATAACTATGAGATTGATAAAAAGAGCGATGATGCGACATTGCAAAGTTTAGCCGATATTTTCAACGTTACACGTGAGCGAGTTAGGCAGATAAAAAAGAAAGCTTATGATAAGTCAGGTAAATATGTTAAAAATTTAAAGTTAAGACGTATGGAAGTTGCAAAAATCGAAAAGAATTTTAGAGTTCCCATATCTAAAATAGATTTAAGGCCATACGATATTGATAATATAATCTTGTATAAAATGCTAAAGAAAGATCTTTCTATATTAGACAAAATGATATTAAGCCATACATTATTTAGTGAAATAAAACTTACTAAACAAGAAGCAGCAAGTTTTTTTAAACTTTCTGTACAAGAATATGAAAATAGATTACAAAAAATTAATGTAAAAGTGCGAAAATGTTTAGAAGACAAAGAGAATTTTGCAAGAGAAAAAAAGATAGCGATTCACATGTATGGAACAAAAATATTTATGTTAGTGCCAGAAGATGAAGTAAAATTAGCTTTTGCAACCGATGATATAACCCAAAAAATATTAATAGAAAAAGAGTTAAATGCCGGTTTAATTAGTGAAATTGAAAATCGAAGAGAAGAAGCTGAAATAGAAGTAGAAGAAGAAATCAAAGAAGAAAAAAGACTTGAAGAAGTCAAAAAGATTAATGAGCATGAAAAGGAAAAAGATAAACACTTTGCTGCTTTTGCTAAAATGGCCCATGAAAATGAAGACAAAAATAAAAAAGATGTCTTTGAACTAGTTGATATAAATGATCATGATATGTTAGTAGCAATCAAGCAAATATTATCTTTATTTGAGTATTATATCTTTTATCAATTATTAAAGAATAAGGGTAAGTTTGATAAGACTATCAAGAGTATGGCAAAGTTGTTTAATTTAAATACTTTTACTATTATGGCGCATAAAAATAGAATGGTTAAAAAATTAGAAAAATTTATCTATGATGAAAATTTTGTGACTGTAGCAACTAAAAAATTAACTGATAATGGCAATATTCAGCTAGACGAGTTTAAAGATGCTCCAATTGATCCTGAGAGTATTATCATAATGGCCTATGTTCATGATGAGCTTACAGATATGGAAAATAGAGTCTTAAAACTATCAATTCTAGGGCAAAAACATACTGTTTCAGATGACGATTTAAAGTATCTTGGATTATCTAGAGAGGAATATCAATACATATTAGATAACTTAAAAGAAAAAATTGATATTCTATTACTCGATGTTGATAAGTTTAATAAATTTAAAAAGCACATTTTAAAGATGAATGGAATAAAAATATTCAATACTAACTTTGACAATGAGTATAGTAAGATTGACTATGAGGCATTAAAGAAGAAATATGATGAGTTGTCTTTTGAAGAAATAAAAGAATTATATGGAGATACTTGGGAACAACTTGATATTAACTCCCAAAATTTACTTAGAAGATATTTTACTATTCCTAGTAATGCCTTTACTTCTAATGAAGAATGGGAGAAAGCTTTTTATTTAGAACTTAATAATATCAGTTTAAGTAATAATGAGATTCATTTAAGTCCAAAAGTACTTCATGATTGCTATTTAGAAAATAAGGATTGCTTTAGTGAAAAGGCGCAGATATTCTTAGAATGTTTTGTATTTGAGACACGTGATAAAAGTGAATATAAAGGGAATACTAGTAGGCGTTATATGAATGCCAATAAAAGCTTATTACTTGATAAGTTAGAAAAAATATATTTCAATGTATATAATATTCTTTATAGTTTTGGATTTACGAAAGAACAGTGGGAAAGAGTCTTAGAGAAACATGAAGATAAATTCAGTGAAAATAGGATTATTGCTATGAATATGTTTTATGGAATTGATGGAGAAGCTATGAGTATCCCAGAAATTGCTGAAGTATTTGGTGTTGAAAGGGATAAAATGCATGATTATCTTGCCAATACGCGTAAAACAGCCATGGCGCTTTATATAAATAGATCTAACTTGAGAGATATTGATGAAGATCTTTATATTCCTTATGCTTTAAATAAAGCCTATCCTTTTACAGAATTAAATAGGGAAATATTATTGATGTATTTAGTTCAAGAACTTAGTTATGCCGAAATAAAAGAGGAACTAAAGAAAAAAGATGTAGAGTTAAGTCAGTATCAGATATCAAATATAGTAACGGATTCTTTAAGAAAAATTGATGGTTATAGATTCGGATTAGTAAAGGTTGATTCTTATAGTAAAAGATTTATTGACGATTTTATCGAAAAAAATAAAAAGAAATTATCAGCAAGAGATAAAGAATTTATAAAAGAAAAATTCTTAAAACGCTATGACAATGATGCTTTAGCAATCAAGTTTAAGATGGAAAAAGAAGACATAAATAGACAAGTACAGAGATTTAATAGGTTATTCGAGAATTTTAAAGCTTTAGAATGTGAACTTACAGAAGAAGATTATTTAAAAGAATTTCATTCATATCCTTTGGAAAGAGTTGTCGATGAAAATCAAATGCATATGTTAAGTTATTATTATGGAGTTAAATGTGAATATAATCCAGATGGTATTGTATTATCGGTTCCAGAGATGATTAAAACTTTGCCAGAATATAAGGATGAAAAATTACCTGGTTTATCAAGAAAAATTAAGAAAGCTAATGATTTAATTAAAAGGAAGAAAAATGGCCAGTTTAACAATGACTTGATATTTATGCCAACTGATGAGGTAAACAAAATCATTGGAGATCCGCATTTACCTATAAGTGATAAAGAAAAATATATTATTTGCTCCATATATGGAATTAGGAGACATAAACAAAAGACATTAAAAGATTTAAGTAAGTTTTATGGTGAAGGTGAAAGTTCTATTAGACGAAGATATCAAAGAGCATTTATCTCTATTTTTAAATATCGAAATGGCGAAATACCAGCGAAGATTGACTATGAATATGATATTTTACCTTTGATGCGTTATTTTTCAAAGTTTGATAGAAAATTAATTGAAGATAATTACAAAAAGAAAATAAGTTTTGAAAAATTGGATAAGAAATATAAAATTACTTTTAATCAAGTAGT
>CAMWQX010000017.1 GCA_947176475.1 uncultured Bacillota bacterium | reverse complement strand
GTACATAATATAATTAATGCAAATAGAAGTTATACTTGTTTAGATGAAGAAGAAAGTGTGAAACTTTGGAATATATATGTTGATGGTTTAGAAAAGTGGTTCTTTAATCTTTATAATGCAGTGTTATTTGAGTATGTACCAGAGAGATTGGCTTGTTCTTATGATGCAAATATCGAATCTTTAGTTGAATATTTAAAAAAGGTTCCTTTAGTATTTGAAAATATTGATATGGGGGAAGGGAGTGTAGTTACTAAGGGTGGAGAATATGACTTAGTGTATGCTTCTAATATAATGGATTTAAATGATCATATTCGAGTTCAAACTATGCGAGATAGATTTTATAGTATGTTAAAATCTAAGGGAGAAGTTATTTGTACCAATTTAGTTAATCATCCGTATTTTCACTTTTTTGAAGAACAGAAAAGAATCTTTGAAGAGAAGTTTATGTATGAGGAATTATTTAGAGAAAGAATTGGACATCAAGATAATATTTATTATAGATATATTAAAAAATAGGTTTTGGTTATGTTATAATTATTTTAAAGTAAGGATGTGTCTAATATGAGTGATATTATAAAAGTTAAAGGTGCTAGGGAGAATAACTTAAAGAATGTATCAGTGGATATCGAAAAGCATAAGTTCCATGTCGTAACGGGGGTATCAGGAAGTGGAAAAAGTACTTTAGCATTTGATTGTATATATGCAACTGCCCAATCAGCTTTTTATGAAATGATGTCAACATATGTTGTTAAGAATTTACCTAAATTAAATAAACCAAATGTCGATGAAATAACGAATTTATCTCCTTGTGTTTTAATTGAACAAAAAAAGTTGGGAACTAATCCTCGAAGTACAATTGGAACAGTTACCGAAATATATACTTATTTAAGACTTTTATATTCACGAATGGGTTTGCCAATTTATGATAGTAGTTATTTTTCTTTTAATACTTCTAAAGGAGCATGTGAAGCATGTAATGGTTTGGGCTTTGAGATTAGTGTTGATTTGAATAAGTTAATTGATTATGACAAATCTTTAAATGAAGGAGCTATTAAACATAGAACTTGGAAAGTAGATTCACGATACTTTAATATTCAGAAAGTTTCTGAACTATTTGATATGGATAAGAAAATAAGAGATTATAGTGAAGAAGAACTATATAATTTATTATATAAAGAATCTACTCTTTTATCTCAAGAAAGCTATGGTATTGTGCAAAATTATTCGCATGAGGGAATCGTTACAAAGTTGATGAAAAGACAAGGCGATTCTAGAGGACTTACGATAAATGAATATGATAGTTTGTTCTTTAGTGAGCAACCTTGTCGTCATTGCATGGGTTCAAGATTGAATGCGAGAGCACGAGAAGTTAAAGTTAATGATAAGACGTTAGTAGATTTATTAAATATGGAATTAGTGGATTTATATGATTTTATTAAGCAAATAGATGATGTTATGGTAAGTGAAATCTTGACGAAGATGCGCAAAGATTTAAAAGATATTATTAATTTAGGATTAGGTTATTTAACACTGAATAGAGGAGTAAATACTTTATCAAATGGAGAATCACAGAAGATAAAGTTAGCTAAAAGTATGAATTCAAGTTTAAATGAGTTAATTTATATTATGGATGAGCCAACGGTTGGTTTTCATAATCGTGATGTTGTTAAAATAATAGATGCTATAAAAAATATAGTTGCTCGCAATAATACGGCTATTGTTGTAGAACATAATCGTAATTTAATTGAAAGTGCGGATAATATTATCGATATAGGACCAGGATCAGGAACAACGGGTGGAAAAGTTTTATATAATGGTAATCTAGATGGAATATTAAATTTGGATGTTTCAGTTACAGGAAAGTATTTAAAAAATCGAAAAAAATTAAATGAAGAAAAGATGCTAATAAAGGAGTATTATGAAGTTAAGAATGTTAATATACATAATATAAAAAATTTAGATGTAGCGATTCCTTTAGGGATGATGACTTGTATAACGGGAGTATCAGGATCTGGTAAGTCTTCGTTGGTTAAATATATTTTAGATAATGATGAAAGTATTGTTAAAGTAGGAAAAGATAATCCTGGTGTTAATTCAAGATCTAATGTTGCCACTTATACAAAAACTTTTGATATTATTAGACAATTATTTGCCAAAGAAAATAATGTTGATAGTGGAATATTTAGTTTTAATTCAAGTGGTGCTTGTGCTAATTGTGGTGGTTTAGGTGTCATAAAGATGGATATGCATTTTTTAGGATATGCTACACAAGAATGTGAAATATGTCATGGTAAACGTTATAAAGCAGAAGTACTTGATTATAAATATAAGGGAAAAAATATAGCTGAAGTATTAGAGATGACAATTGAAGAGGCAAGTAAGTTCTTTGATCATCAAGGAATTTTAGATAATTTGCGAATTTTATGTGATGTTGGACTCGAGTATTTAACTTTGGGACAAACCTTAGATACTTTATCAGGGGGTGAAGTTCAAAGAGTTAATATGTCGAAGTATTTAAATAAAAAGGGAAGTATTTATATATTTGATGAACCAACTCAAGGCTTGCATTTAAAAGATATTGAAATACTTAAAAATGCGATGTCTAATATGCTTGATAAGGGAAATACCATTATTGTTGTTGAACATAATTTAGATTTTATAGTTGACGCTGATTATATAATTGATATGGGACCAGATGCAGGTAAAAATGGCGGACAGGTATTATTTTCGGGATATCCAATAGATTTATTAAATGTTGATACCTATACGTCTACAGCTATAAAAGAGTATTTAAAAAAGTGATTTTAGAATTTAAAATCACTTTTTTGTAATGGCTTTAATTGATATCCTAAATATTTTCTTCCTTCACGTTTAAGTTGCGAATCGTCTGTAAAAAGAAAATTTTGATAGTCTTCAACATTATAATGCGATTGATAATCTGCTGTGCCTATATATTCATAATATAGACCATTGCGGTAAGAAATAGCAAAACCATCTAAATAGAGAGAAATATTTTTATCTGTTAGTTCAATCCATCCATCTTTTAGAATTTTTCTTGCGACTTTTTCCCTTTCTTCATTCATTATCATGAATATACCTGGATTACACCCACAAAAACTATAGTTTCCTAAGCGATCAATTTGATTTCGATACCAACTAAAAAATTGAGCATAGGTACAATCAACAATATAACTTTTACTATCTATTTCAATGATAACAAAATAATGGTATCCGACATTACTATCGTATAGATATTCGGTATTACTAAACGCTGCAGGTATTTTGATTATATGAGCATTAAGATTGTATACTCTAGCTAATTGATAAATATATCGCGATGCATCTTCACAACGATTTACTAAATTGAAGTTAATTAATTTACTTTGATCAAAAAAGGGTCTAGAAAGCATAAATCTTGTCCAGTAGACAATTTCGTTTAAAATATCCTCAATATTTTCGGCATTAATTAATTTAAAATCAGGACTATGCTTTTGAGGATTAAAGATGGGAAGTTCATCAATTATAGAATTGTCTGAAAATTTAAGATCTATCCATTTTATTTCCTCCGCTATGTTTCTTAGTAATATAACTTTTTCTTCACTGTAACAAAAATCAGGTGTTATAAGTTTCATATATTGATAAAACTCATTTATCCTTTTATAGACGTTAGGATTATGTATTTCCGCGTTATCAAAATATTGAATCCATTCAATTATCTTTTTTCCTTCTTCGCCAAATTCTTTATAGTCATTTTGCAATTGTATGTCGGTAGCAGGATGTTTGATTCTTTGTCTAATTAGATTTTCATCAGTTAGTTTTAACATGTTCTATATCTATTTGTTTTGAAGGGCTAGTTGTTTTTCAAGAACTTTTTCATAATAATAACTACATTCGGCACGAGCCATGTCAATTAGAACAAAGTTATTTCCATCATACATAAAGTCAATTGACCATTTACCTTTAAGATTGGCATTTGGAAGTTTTTTCTTGGCTTCATCTTCTAGGTAAGGGGAAAGTACATCGAAATCTCTTTCAAGAAGAGGCGCTGTATCGGCAAAAGTCATGCGATCGGCTTTAGAATGGAGGTTATCAATCATTGTTTCCGTATCCCAATAGTTGTAGATTCCTAATAATTCATTTGTATCAAAATCGAAAAATACTCTAAATTCGGTATTAAGTGGCATTCCATGATAAATTTGGCGACGATAGTAATTAGTTTGGATGAATTCTCTTAAAACCAATTCAGCACTTTCTCGCCATTCAAGTTTTTCATAAAGACCATCGAAAAAGGCAAGTAGACGGTTAGGTAAAAATTCTAAACCATTTAAGTGGCAAGAACCAAAGAAAAATTTATTACTAGAACATCCAAAACGCAAAAATAAGTCGCGGTCTAAATTAAAGTTCTCTTTAGCTGCTGCGTCAATAATTCTTTTTTGTAATGCTTCATGATTGAATTCATCAAATTTAGTACTTTTAATTACTCTAAATTCTTCATCAGTAAATTGAGTAATTAAAGTATCTGGTGTTTTAAAACCAATATTAGCAGTTTTAGGATACCAAAATGATAGTTCGTTTTCTTTGCTGTTGGCTAGTTCGAATCCTAATTTTTCTACTTCACGTTCAATAGGGTTAATGTATTGGACATATCTACCATTTTCTAAAACGTATGGTTTCATCTTTTCTAAGTTGTATCCCGCAAGGAGATAAGCCATCTTATCAAATTGTTTATTTCCCTCTTGATAATAAATTCTAGTTCCTTCAACAATTGTCCAACCTAATACTCTAACGGCATATTCTTCATAAAAATCATCACTTACTATCATTTGTCCTTGAGTGAATATTTCATATGATTCTACTAGTTCTGGTTTTGAATTAACATATTCTTTAATATAGGAAATTATTTCTTCTTCCTTAAGTTCAATTTCTTTTCCATCTTTTATTATTCCTGCAATTAACATAAGTTACCTCTTTTCCAAAGTAGTTTTTATTATAACATATATTTCAATTTGTACATAGTATATCTTGTTCTTAAATGATATAATTAAAAAGACAAGGAGTGTTAATATGACATTAGAAGAATTGGTTCAGATTTCTTATGATTATAACGAGAGTGAACTTAAGAAAAATAAATCGGAGATAGGAGTATTAGATGATCTAGCTTTAGAACATGCTGTTAGTTTAGCTAGGAAGTATAATGCCAATGAAACAGTGGTAAGAATAGCAATGAACTTTATGGATTCAAAACTACCAGAGGCTTCAAAAGAGGGTGTTCCTAAGGAACATATTGGAAGATCTTTAACTGTTACAAAGGAATACTTAGATAAAGTAGTTGATTTAAGTGATGAGGATAGAGAGAATATTCTTAATTGTGTAGCTGAGCATCATGGTGCTTTAAAATATTCAAGTATGGAATCCGAGATATGTGCCAATGCAGATTGCTATAAATTTTTATCACCTAGAGGAATTATGGCATATGCTTCCATTTTGGCAAGAAGACATAATGATTTAGATTCTGAATGGAGTAAGCTAGAAGCTAAAATGGATGAAAAGTATAAGATTTTATCCATGGAAGAAGTGCGTGAGGAATTAGAACCAACGTATTTAATGTTTAAAGATGTATTAGAACATGCTCGTGAAATATAATTCGTTGTCTAATTGAATAAATATGTTATAATAAATGATTAAATGGGAGGAATATTTCATGAATACGATAGTTTTAAGTGATATGTCATTGCTTGGTAATAATGTTCAAGATACAGAAGCAGGGATAAAAAAATTACATCAACTTCAACATTATGGATTAAAAACAATTATTTTGTCAAATCGACCAGAGTATTGTATGCGAATAATTGGTGCGAGAGTTGATGAAGATGGAAATGTAAGATATCAATATAGAGACTCTTGTAATATTAAAGGCAATGGTGTTGATGTGGTTGCTTTTCGTCCAGGTGAGAAAATTTTATATTCGATAAAGGTACAGCCAGATTATACGATATTTGGAAATGGAATATGTACTTTTGATAATGAGGACGAATTAATAAGATTGGGTGAATTTATCAAAAAAAGTGATCTAGATAAAATGGTTGATATTTTTGAGACTTCTGGATATGCTTCACTAGAGAATCGAATTAAGGATAGATTTGGTGATAGATGTTTTAAACCGGGAGAAGATATATATAAGTTTTTTAATCCGGAAAATGGCGTTAGTAGTCCAAATAATCGTGTTTATGGCATGCAATGTAGCGAGAGAGATGAGGCTCAAGATATGGCAATAATAAGTAAGATGGAAGAAAATATGCCGAATATTAAGGGTTATAGATTGAATGGAAAACCTTGTTTTTACCAAAGAGATGTTAATAAGTTGGTAGCTTTAAACAAATTATTGGATCATGAAGATATAAATGTTGATGATTGTCTAATGATATTAAGTGAGTTAACAGATGATGTTTTATTAAGAGAGTATCCTAAACAAAGCGAAGTTGTAAGAGGAGAAATGTGTCCAGAATCGACTAAGACTTTGGCAAAAGTTCTCAATGAGATTGGTTAGGAGAAATAGAATATGGACAAGAAGGAAAAGAAGAAGAGCCTATTAATCGATGTCGAAGAAGTAATTTTCTTTGGTGGTTTTTTGCAAGCGGTAAATGATTTTTTACATACTAATTTTGTTATAGATGATTTTAAGGATTATTATATTGATAGTGTAGCTATACCAGAGGATAGGTTTGCAGAGTTTAATAAATTTGTAAGAGAAAGAAATATGTTTGAAAAACCCAAAATGATTCCTTACTCAGTAGAAATGCTTAAACTTTTATGTGAGTATTATGAAGTATATCTTTGTACGGATAGTATAAATCCTTTTGATATTGAGGGATCAGCAAGAAATTTTGTAGATAAGTTTAAAGCACTACAAACAATTCTTCCTTTTATTGATGCAAGGAATTATATATTTACGAGTGATAAGAGCTTATTTAATGCCTATGGACAAGTTGATGATAGGTTGGACAAAATGAATAATGATGTAAGCGTAAAGATATTATTTCCCTCTTATCATAACAAAGAAGTTACAGATGAGGAACTTAAGGTTATGGGAGCACGACGTGCTGGTTATGATTGGCGAGAAGGGTGGAAGGAAGTAGGAAAGATACTAATTCCCGATTATGAAAATGCAACAAAGAAAATTTTTCATCCTTAATAGTGATGAAAAGTAACAGGAGGTTTATAAATGAAAAAGAAAGATAGTTGGACTTCGGAGTTTCGTAAAAAGAGATTCTATGAAAATAGAGAACGTAAAGCTTTAAAGGCATATTTAAATAATGTAAATGTCTTTAATCCTATGAGAGTAGTAAACTCTAAGCCGTTTATTATACCTAAATCTATTGCGATAATGCTTGATTTAGATGGAACAAGTAATCGTATTGACAGTAAAACAGCTGAGTTATTTATGAAACAAGTTGATGCGTTGAGAGTACAATTTGGGGAGGAAAAAGCCTATATTTGTATTTCAACACATGCTCATGGATATGAACCAATTAAACGTGTAATGGATGAATTGAATGCCTTTGCAACGGATGGGATAGTTTTATCAAGATCATTTTATTATGGGGGAATGTATGATTATGTTACGGATTCAAATTTTCCAATGGGTATTCCTTTTAATTTGAATAAAATTGAGACATTTCAAAAATCTTATATAGATAATGAAAATTTAAATGTTGGTTGGTTTGCGTTAATTGATGATGGAATTGCTGACAATGTATACAAATCATATCAATTTGAAGAGGCTATGGTGGCTTTGAAACCGGGACATGTTTCACCACCCAAATATAATAATTTTATGTATAGATGTACTTCAACAGATAATTTTGATGGCGTTGTGGAATTAATGGATGAATACATTAAAGATGTTGAAGGTATGACGCGATTTGATATAATCGATAAGCAAATGGATATGGTAACACATCTATCATCATTTGAAATTCATTCATTGATAAGAGAACGTAAATTTAATAGTTTGCTTAGGTATTTAAAGAGTGATAAAACTGATGACGATGATTTTGAACTAACTTATAGTTACTTGATTATGGAAAGTAGTAAAGAACCCTTTGGAAATTATTATGAGGGTGTTATTGAAGAAATATTAACTGTTTTAGCAGAAAAAGAGGCTTTTACTTTATCTGTGGAAGAAGCAAAAATTTTAATGTTAAGAAAAGAAGATATGTAATCATATCTTTTTTTGTGATAAAATATATATTAATTTTTAAGGAGTGCTTATGTTAGTAGAAAAGTATAATAAAATGATGCGTGATAATGCAACTGTCAATTTAGATAAATATGCTAATACCAAGACGATGAAGCGTCTTAAAGGTAAGGGTCAATTTTGTGGAATGGATTATATAAAATTAAGAGAATTAGTTCCCGCTGAATTCTATTCGAGATTTAATCATTGTGAAAACGTGGCTTATACAGCATCAAAATTAATAGATGAAATAGAAGCAATATTAGCTGGGTATGTTCATGATGTTGGAGTACTTTCTTTTGCACATGTTAATTCCTTTAAAAAGGGAGATGCTTTAAAGCAGGATAAAGATGAATTGGATATTAAAACGATTATTTCTAAAGATGAAGAGTTTATGGAGTATTTATTTGAAGATAGAATCAATTTAGATGATATAGTTGATGCTAAGAGATATCCTTTAATTGATAAAGAAATTCCTTGTTTGTGTTTAGATAGAGCCGAGGGAGGAATTTTAGCTACTTGTCTTTTCTGGGCACAAACTCATACTTTTGAAGAGATAGAAGATTTATATAATATGCTATGTTATGCCGAAAATTTAAATGGTATGTGTGTAGATATTTGGAATCCTAGATTTCAAAATTTTACAGGAGAATTATATATAAATGAACATTTTACGTATGCTGATTATGAAGATTTCTTTAAAGCTATTAATGTCTATAGTGAGAAGCTCTTAAGTAAGGAAAGCAGATATATGATGGAAGTATTAGGTCTTGCTCTTCAATATTATGAGGATATGGGTGTAATTGATGAAAAAGTGTTATTTGATTTAAGTGAAAAAGAAATAATTGATAGAATAATGGATAGTAAATATAAAGACATATGGGTTGATGTAACGGGAATAGAGAGAGTTGATTATGGAAATACAGGTCTTTCTTTTATCTCAAAACCGAAAATAAGACAAGCAAATCCCCTTTGTATGGGACAAATGTGTCTTACAGAGATAGATGGAATTTCAGGGGATTTTTATCAGGAATTAAATCCCTTATGGGATTCAATATTAAAAACGGATTTGCCAATAACGGCTAGTTTAAGTAAATCGACAGTTAAAACTTTAGAAAAATATCGCATTGGAGGGAAATAATAATGATTGTAAAAAGGAATAAAAATGATTATGATAGTTATAATATCGAAATAACTGATGAAAATAAGATATTAGTTATTCAACAATCGGGAGATGATAATACTTTGTATGTCAGATATAAAGATTATTCACGTGTAAGTGAGATGGATTTTGTCATCCCAGAAAGTGAAGAAGAATTATATCCTTTATTCGAAAGTCTTTATGAAAGAATAGTTACTGGTAATGTTATGGGTTGGGATGTTAATAATCCTGTGACGCAAGAGAGGATGGCATCAGAAACGAGTACAATGTGGTATAAGAATACGGTTAAAGATGGTGTAATTACGATTATGTGTGATGCTTATCCAATAAGTTGCCCAAATATTTTGACAATAAGTAGGGTGGAAGGAGCAATTGTTTTGGGATTTAAAAAGATTGAAAATGAACAAAAAGAATATAAATCGAAATTTAGCATATCAATTAATGTTAGACAATCGGGTTCAAGAATATATGATTTAGCTCAACCCTTTAAATTATTATTTAGAGAGTTACAATTAATAAATATTCCCGATATTAAGGAAAAAAAATTAGGTACAAATGATTAATAGTATGTTATAATATCTACTGCGTAAGGAGGTTACCTATGAGAACGAAGGTAAAACATGATAAAAATGCTAAATGTGTTTCAGCAAGAGAAGCTTTAGATTTGATGAAAAAGTCATTATCTTTATTTATGGAGATGGATATTAAAACATCAATTTATTTAGAAAAGATGTATGCTTATAAGAAATATTGTAAAAAGGGCACAAAGGCATATTGGCAAATGGCTATATATAGTATAATGATGGCAGTTAATGATAGAGATTTAAATGAATTAGAAGAAATGTTAAATTGCTATGAATATGTTGGAGGATTATTACAAAGATTACAAAGTGAACCAGTTACTGAGGTGGCATTATCTTATAGTCAACAAAATTTAGATGAAAATAAAAGAGCATATATTGAATTATTAATATTGGAATATGCCGAATTAGGATTAGAATTTGATGAAGCAATTAGTAAGATTTATGCTGAAAAGGAACAATCTAAAGGCATCAGTAAAGCGGAAGATGTAATGGATGATTTTATGCAAAAATTAAATAATAATGAATTTCCCAAAGATACTGAGCCTAAGAGTGGTAATGAATTCATTCCCACTGATGAATTAGCAGAAAAAATACTTGATGGTTATCAAGAAATTCTTGAAGATATCAAGCAATTAAAATTAAATTAAGGAGATTATACTCTCTTTTTTAATTGTTATTAAGAAACTAATGAAAAATTGGAAGGTGATGTAATGTCTAAGTGGTCAGAATTATATGAATCTGAGATAAAGGAAAAAGATATTGAATCCTATATAGTAGAGAAACTGAGAACTAAGGATACGATTATTAAACTTATAAATAAATATGCTATTCATAATAAAGTAATGGAATTGGGCTCTGGCACAGGTATACTTGCTTTAAAAATAGCTTCTATGGGAAATAAAGTTATTGCTTTAGATAGCGATTCAGATATGATTGATTTAAGTAAAAAATATTTTTTAGAGTATTTTCCTAATAAGAATATTACTTATATTAATAAAGATATAAGAGATTATGAGTCAAAGAAAAAATTGGATGTTATATATAGCATTGGTATTTTAGAGCATTATTGTGATAATGAGATAATTGAATTGATAAATAAGCAATTAACTTTGAGTGATTATGTTATTTTTGGAATACCAACGAAATATTTTGATGAAAAGAAAAAAATGTATGGAAATGAAAGATATTTAC
>CAMWQX010000016.1 GCA_947176475.1 uncultured Bacillota bacterium | reverse complement strand
CTAAAACAGATACAACGAATCTAGCATATGATGATACAGCAGATAAGAATTTAAGGTATATAGGAGCAAATCCCAATAACTATGTAGAGTTTAATGGGGAATTATGGCGAATCATAGGTATAATGAATAATGTTAAGGATTCAAATGGGAAAAGTGCATCAAGAATAAAATTAATAAGGTCTGAATCTATAGGTGAATACTCTTGGGACAATAAACCAAATGGTACAGGAACTTCAAGTTCTCAATATGGAAGTAACGACTGGACAGATAGTAGATTGATGCAAATGTTAAATTCTGGACCATACTGGAATAGAACAAGTGGTAATTGTCCATATGAAAATGTTGATAGTGTATCAAATAGAACTACACCTTGTGATTTTACAAGTAACGGATTAACATCTTATGCTAAAACTATGATAAGTAGCATTGTATGGAATCTAGGAGGACACACTACAAATACTGAAACATCGCACAATATGTATACTGTAGAAAGAGGAACAACAGTAAATAAAGGACGTCAAACAAAATGGATAGGGAAAATTGGTTTAATATATCCAAGTGATTATGGATACGCAGTCGGATCAAATGTAAGGAGCGTTTGTTTGTTAACAAGTATGAATAATTATAAGGCCAATAGTTGTTATGCAAATAATTGGATGATTAGTTCTTTTCAATGGACCATTACACCAAATTCTAATAATAATTACGGAATATATCGTGTTCGATCAGATGGAGATTTAGGTGGAAGCGGGGCATCTTTAATTAATGAGGTCCGTCCAGTCGTTTACTTAGATACTAAACTTTTAATAACAAAAGGGAAAGGGACAAAAGAAAATCCATATAAGATATCTTTTGAAAAAGAAAATTCAAAGGATACATCAAATGCTAGTACACCAAAAATAGATGAAAATGGAAAATTAATTCCTGTAACACTTGCTGATGATGGAAAAGTAACAATGGTCAGTAAGAATGATGAAAATTGGTATAACTACTCCGAAAAGAAATGGGCTAACGCAGTTATATTGATATCTTCTCCGTCGCAAACATATAAAGTTGGGGATACGATAAAAGAAAGTGATATCGAATCGTACTTCGTATGGATTCCCAAATACAAATATAGATTATGGAATACGGGAACAGCGACTGATAATGTACATACTATAGATATTGTATTCGATGAAAAAAATACAACTGATGTTGAAGGAAAATCATGTAAAACACCTATGACAAGTGGAGCAACTGATAATTGCAACAATGGAGAATATATGACGCATCCAGCATTTATCTCATTAGGTGTAAATGGATTCTGGGTAGGAAAGTTTGAAACAGGTTATAAAGGTGCAACAACTACAACTGCTGCTCAAGTAACAAATTCGGATTCATCAAAGATAATTATTAAGCCAAATGTCTATTCGTGGAGAAATAATACTGTTTATAATTTTTTTGTTAGTGCGTATAATTATAATCGTACATTAGATTCTCATATGATGAAGAATACAGAATGGGGAGCGGTAGCTTATTTATCTCATTCCAAATACGGAATCAATAGGGAAATAAATATTAATAATAATACATCATACAAAACAGGATATAGCGCCTTACCTAGTACAAATCAACAAACTTATCCTGGAACTTATGGAGATGCCACATCTTTTAATCAATCATATAATACAAAAATAGGATATTTGGCTTCAACAACGGGAAACATATCTGGAGTATACGATATGACAGGCGGAGCATATGAATACATGGCATCATATAAAATCGGAAAGCCAGCAAGTAGTGGATTTACTACTGATACGCTCAGTAACTATAATGCTAAATATTTTGATACGTACAATGCAAACAGTGAAATTAATACGTATCAGTATAGAATATTAGGAGATGCCACAGGAGAAATGGGACCATTTAAACAGTATATTGATGGAGATTCTATTAATAGATGGCATAGCAGTTGGTTTAGTGATCGTGCAGACTTTGTTGAGTCAGAAAATTCTTGGGTTCGCAGGGGCGGGCATTATGACCATGGAGTTCTTGCTGGGCAATTTAGTTTTTATAAGTTTACTGGCGGTGTTGATGTTATCATCGGTTCTCGCATTGTTTTAGTTGGTTAAAATAATTTAGTATTCTCAAATTTGGTAGATAAAATCAAACAAAAAGCAACAATTAGTATTGTTGCTTTTAATATAGGGGAGTGGTATAATGAAATAGTGAGAGGCATTACATCTCAAGCTAATGCTTACCACAGTTTGTGTTAAGCATCTTATTCAGAATGTGAGTAAGATGCCTTTTTATTTACCCTTTTATCAAAAGGTAAATGATTATACTTAATATTAGAATAGTTAAATCCTTGATACTAAATTTAATCATAGTACCACTCCCTTTAGTAAATAACCAAAACCCGCCTGAACAATTCGCTTGAAATATCGGAGTGGTAAGCATCTTGTGCCTCTCAGGTGGTATATTATAAATAGATAAAATTTAGGTGACAACAGTTTCGACAAAACAAACCAAAATAAGACAAAAAAAGCCACATCTAATGATGTGGTATTTTTATTAATCGTTATTGTAGCCAGTCCATCCGGCACCAATAATAATTACAAGTAAGATAAATAAGACTATCCATAGAGCAGCACCCCATGAATATCCACCAGTTGTATAACCAGCGAATCCAGGATTTTGCATACAACATGGACTTTGTTGCATTCCATAGCTGTTATTATATCCGTAATAATACATATACATACCTCCTTTATCTAATATAGTTTATTAATATAGCTACTATTTTGACATTACATTTTTTCGATTTACGTAAAAAAGATGTAATAAAAAACAAATGTATGATATAATTTGTTTAGGATGGTGATAGAATGTATAACTACATTATAGGAAGTATTGCATCAAATACATCTAATGCCGTTGTTATTGATAATAATGGAATAGGATACAATGTCTTTGTTGCAAATCCATATGCCTTTGAGATAGGTAAAGAATACAAAATATATTTATATAATCATATAAGAGAAGATGAACATTCTTTATATGGTTTTAAAACGGAAGAAGAAAAGGAATTATTCTTAAGACTAATTAATGTTAAAGGATTAGGTCCAAAAGTTGCTATGCCAATGTTCGCAACGGGAAGTGTAACAGGAATAATCGATGCTATTGATCGTGAAAATGTCGTTTATTTAACTAAATTTCCTAAAGTCGGAGATAAACTTGCTCGTCAAATTATTTTAGATTTAAAAGGTAAACTTACACCTACGGGAAATGTTACAGGAGAGTCTAACGAATTAGTTGCTGTTTTAGAAAGCCTAGGATATAAAACACCAGATATCAAGAAGGTTTTACCACATATTGATTACTCTGATACAATCGAAAATCAAATAAAAGAAGCATTAAAACTTATGTTAAGGGGCTAATATGCGTATTGGTATAGATATTGATGATACGATTACTAATTCTCGTGATTATGTCGTATCTTTAAAAAAGAAATATTTACCTCAATATAATCCCTATGAAATGCTTCCTGATGATGTTTTTCAAGAATTTATTCATAAATATGATTCGGATATTCATACAAATGCTCCTTTAAAAGAGGGAGTAGTTGAAGCTATTTCTTATTTAAAAGAACAAGGACACACTATATATATCATGAGTGCTCGTGGCAATTATTCCGATAGTTCTTATGAAGATTCTCGGGAGTATCTTATAAAGCATAATATTCCTTTTGATAAATTACTTTGTAATCTTGGAACAAAGATTGATGCTATAAGACGCGAAAAAATCGATTTATTTATCGATGATAATACTCACATATGTGATGAAC
Organism: uncultured Bacillota bacterium; assembly: GCA_947176475.1. Taxonomy (GTDB): domain Bacteria; phylum Bacillota_I; class Bacilli_A; order RF39; family UBA660; genus CAG-582. The sequence goes on along the minus strand of CAMWQX010000016.1, from coordinate 7,664 downwards.
TAAGAAAAAATGGGGTTAATGTAATAAAGATGAAACGTCATGATGATACGGAAAATGATCATCTCGTATGTGCGAGTTGGAAAGAAATAATAAAATGTATAAAGGAGAACTTTAATGGATAGAATAATAACGAATGAAATAAAAGATGAAGACATTGTTGATGAATCGATAAGACCGCAATCGTTAAATGAATACGTTGGTCAAAATGAAGTTAAAGAAAATATCCGTGTCTTTATCGAAGCCGCAAAGATGCGAAATGAGCCTCTAGATCATGTCTTACTTTATGGTCCTCCGGGATTAGGTAAGACTACACTAGCGCATATCATTGCCAACGAACTTGGAACAAATCTTCGTACGAGTTCGGGTCCTGCTATTGAAAAAAGTGGTGATTTAGCTGCTGTTTTATCAAATCTTGAACCGGGAGATGTCTTATTTATTGATGAAATACACCGTATGCCTAAGTTTATTGAAGAAATACTTTACCCCGCAATGGAAGATTTTGAATTAGATATTGTCGTTGGTAGTGAAGGATCAAGTCGCAGTATTAAAATTGATTTGCCTCCATTTACCCTTGTTGGAGCAACGACAAGAGCGGGGGATATATCAAGCCCCCTAAGAGACCGTTTTGGTATCGTATCTAAACTAAATTACTATTCTGAAGAAGAATTAATGGGAATCATTAAAAGAACTAGTAAAGTTTTAGATATGGAGATTACCGATGATGCCGCTTTAGAACTTGCTAAGCGCAGTCGTAAAACTCCAAGAATTGCCAATCGTTTATTTAAGCGTGTTCGCGATTTTGCTGCTGTTATCGGCGATGGCATAATTGATATTGACATAACTAACGAAGCCTTAACGCGTTTAAAAGTTGATAAGTACGGCTTAGATCAAATAGATATAGAATACTTAACAACGTTAATAAATAAATTTAATGGGGGACCGGTGGGCGTTGAAACAATTGCCTCTGCCATAGGCGAAGAAGTGTCAACCCTTGAAGATGTTGTTGAACCTTACTTAATGCAAGAGGGATTCATTAAACGTACCCAAAGAGGTAGAGTAGCAACTGATAAAGCCTATGAACATTTAGGCTGTGGTGAAAATCAGCTTTTCTAGCAATAGTAAAGTAAAAGTAATAATTGTAGCAATTTTCAGGGTTTTTTGGTATGATGATAATATACGGAGGTTATGCTATGGAATGGGATACTGAATATTTAATACCAGGAATGGTTGTAAAAAATGATTTACTTCCAGAAGGTGCGTTGGAAGGAACAGCACCATTATTGCCAGCAGGTAAGACGATTACTGTCGAAGACATCGTACGTTTAAGTCGTCATAAAATTGATAAAATTGAAATAGTCGAATACGATGAAACTTTCTTTGACTTATTCCGCGAATTTGCCGCATCCAATATCAAAAAATATAATCCTGTCAGCATAACTCGCGTTGCTCGATTATACGAATATATTGCGAAGAGAACAAAGGACTTCAGTTTTGATATGACAAGATATTTAAATGAGGATATAGACATTCAAAAACATGATATAAATGTTGCCTCTATGGCTGTTGCCTTAGCTGCTAAGCATAACAATACGGTTACAGCTGATGAGCAAATCTCTATCAAAGATATGGCTGAAGTAGTTTTATTTAGAAATATTGGTCGCCGTGCTAAAAATAAAAGCCTTCTAGATCAAATAAAGAATAAATATGGTTCAATGTTAGATAAATTTCAAGATATTTATCCTAATCTACCTGATGACATTTTTGAAGTTTATCATCGTGAACATGACCAATTTTATAGTTATCTAATCTTAAAGGGCGCAGGCATGAGTAATACGCAATTGACATCAATTCTTTTGCATCATGAAAGAGAAGTCGGTAAGAATGGTCCTTTAGGAATAGATATGAGCAAACAAGATTCTACGCATCAGAGTGTTAAGATGTCTAAAATTATGAGAGTATGTGAATTATATGATACTTTGCTATATCGAGCTAAGAATGACCACCCTGAACAACCATTTGGCAGTGTTAATAAAGAATTAGATAAAATGGTCGCATCGGGATTAACTGATCCTTATTGGACAAAGATGTTATCTATGATTGTACCTGTTTATCCACTAGGTGAAAGAGTGGAATTAAGCGATGGTACTATTGGAGTTGTATCGGGATATAATGAATATGATATGTCTAAACCATATGTTAAAGATTTAAATGGCAATGATGTTGATTTATATAAGGAACAATTAGTTGTAATCGGACTAGTTGGTAATCTTGAAAAAGCATCTCCAACTATATCTATGAGTGTTGGAGCCTAAAAGATGATTTATTCATCTTTTTTTTTTGCTCATTTAATAGTATACTTATAAACGAAGGAGTGGTTCCATGAAAACTAAAGACTTTGACTATGAATTACCAGAGGAGTTAATTGCCCAAACGCCCCTTAAAGATCGTTCATCTTCTCGCTTACTTGTACTAGACAAGGACACGGGTGATATTAATCATGACCAATTTTCTAATATTTGTAACTATTTAGAAAAAGGCGATGTTCTAGTCTTGAATGACACTAAAGTTATCCCCGCTAGATTAATTGGTGTAAAAGAAGAAACGGGGGCTGTGATAGAATTATTATTACTTCAAGATTTAGGCAGCGATACATGGGAATGTTTATCCAAACCAGCTAAACGTTTACATATTGGTACTATCATAACTTTTGGTGATGGATCCCTTAAAGCTGAAGTTGTTGAAAAATTAGACGAAGGCTTATGTCATGTTAAAATGCATTATGAAGGAATATTACTAGAAATATTAGAGCGTCTTGGAACTATGCCACTACCGCCTTATATTCATGAGAGTCTAGAAGATCAAAGTCGTTATCAAACTGTCTATGCGAAAAATCTTGGTTCCTCTGCAGCTCCCACCGCAGGACTTCACTTTACTGAAGAATTATTAAATCAAATAGAAAAAATGGGGGTTATCATCACTTATGTTACCTTACATGTTGGTTTAGGAACATTCAGACCTGTTGAAGTAGATGACATAATGGATCATCATATGCACAGTGAATATTACATAATGAACTCCGAAACAGCCGAAATTTTAAATAATGCTAAGAAGGAAAATAGACGTATTATAGCTGTTGGAACGACGAGTACAAGAGTATTAGAAACCATTGCTAGCAATAATAATGGGATATTTAAAGAGTGTAGTGGAAACACGAATATATTCATCTATCCTGGATACACTTTTAAAGGCATTGATTGTTTAATAACTAACTTTCATTTACCAAAATCCACCCTTTTAATGCTAGTATCCGCTTTTTCTTGTAAAGAATTCATTATGAAAGCCTATAAAGAAGCCATCAAAGAAAAATATCGTTTCTTTTCCTTTGGTGATGCAATGTTTATCAATACCCACAACAAAAGAGGTTAAATTTTAACCTCTTTTTTCATGCCCCAAGGTTTAAAATCTGGAACAAATTTTTCTTGATAAGCCTTTTCTAAATATACTAAATTTTTATTATAATAACCGATTTCTTCTAAATTTCTTCTTTTTATTTCATCCCAAACGGATTCATTATTATAAATATCTAAAATTTTCAAACTCTTATCCATTACGAGAATAAAGAATATGACTCTTTCATCAACCGAATTTAAACCTAAAAGTTCTGATTGATATAATAGATGAAAAGATAATGTATTGATATTAGACCCATACTTACTGATATAATCTTCAGCTTTTAAAATAAGTTCATCATTATCCTTTGTGGAAATATTTTGAAAACCATTCGCCTCACCAAATATTGCTTCAATTTTATGAAAATGGGCATGATTAACAACGGGCATCAATTCCTCACGACATCTAATAGCTTTAAAATAGGCGATTTCATAAGCTAGTAACTTATTATCATAAAATCCAACTTTAAGGCGAATATTGCTTTCAATAGTTCCTTTTTGATTATTAAATTTTTGCATTAATGCCATTTTCTTTGCTAGTTTTTCTTCGGCAGATATTTGTGATTTTAAAATAACGGATTGTTCAAGATAAGTCTTATACATCTTTAACTCGGGATCAACTGCTTCAATTAAGAAAACTATCTTTGCATCAAATGTCGGTAAATCATTATTAGTATTCGTTGAACCTAAATAGCGCATAACATTTAAATATTTGGTCATTACATCACTTAAATGTTGATGCTCTGGTATAACTGAAAAGAGACTATCATTAGCAGTCTTTACCGATTCCTTTATTCTCTTTAGTTCTTTATCGTCAATATTTTTGAATTCTTCAAATTTTATTCCATTGGCATAAAGTCTTTTCCTCGCTATATCTATCTCACTAGATAGTATCATCACAATCAGCCCCTTTAAACTTGTCATATTATACTAATAAAGTTAATTAAAATCAAGTTGATTTGGCAAATTTACTATACAGAACAACTTCAAAAAACATCTATTATAATTTAAAAATATATATTCCTATGATATAATTTTACTAGAGGTTGATTATATGAAAGTAAAATATAATTTAATAAAAAAAGAGGCTCATACTAATGCCAGGTTAGGCAAATTAGAAACTAATTATGGAACCTATGATACACCGATGTTTATGCCTGTTGGAACCCAAGCTACAGTTAAGACCTTATCTCCTGAAGAGTTAAAAGATATGAACGCCGGAATAATTCTTTCTAATACATATCATTTATGGTTGCGCCCAGGGGAAGACGTTATTGATCATGCTGGAGGATTACATAAATATATGAATTGGAATGGTCCCATATTAACCGATTCTGGTGGATTCCAAGTATTCTCCTTAGCTAAACCTAAAGATATTACGGAAGAAGGAGTTCATTTTAAAAATCATCTTAATGGTGATAAGTTATTATTAACACCCGAGAAGAGTATTGAAATTCAAAATAAACTTGATAGTGATATTGCTATGAGTTTTGATGAATGCCCACCAGCCAGTGCTGATTATGAATACATGAAAAATAGCATTGAAAGAACCTTAAGATGGGCTAAAAGGGGAAAAGACGTTCACAATAATCCTAATCAATCATTATTTGGCATAATTCAAGGTGGATATTTTGAAGATCTTCGTGCTTACTCTGCTAAAGAGACTGTTAAGATGGATTTTGATGGATATAGTATCGGCGGTGTTGCTAATGACCATGAATCAAAAGAAGATATGTATAAAGCCATTGAGTATTCAACTCCATATATACCTGATGATAAGACGCGTTATCTTATGGGAGTAGGAGAACCAGAAGATATTATTGAAGGAGTTATTCGTGGTATTGATATTTTTGATTGTGTTTTACCAACTAGGTTAGCTCGTCATGGTCATGCTTTTACCAAATATGGCAAAATCAATATTAAAAATGCCAAATATAAAGAGGATTTTACTCCCATTGAAGAAGACTGTGATTGCTATGCTTGTAAGCATTATACGAAAAGTTATATCAAACATCTTATTAATGCTGAAGAGACATTTGGCGCAAGATTATTATCCATTCACAATATTCGCTTCCTTATTCGCTTAACCGAAGAAATACGTGAAGCTATAAAAAATGACGCTTTACTTGAATACCGTGATCAATTTATGAGGGATTATTATGAAAAGAATAAGTAATTTTACTATTATCTTTATTACCATTTTCCTTTTAATCGGTCTAGTTGCAGCAACGACTTCTCTTCGTATCAAGGAAAAGCATGAAGAAAAACTCATTTATGCTATGAAAAGTAAAGTCGAGTATTATGCTAAAAGATGTTTTTTGGAAAACCGTTGTGCTGACGAAGTAACTATCAATATGCTATATGAAAATGGTTATATTGATACATTATATCATCCTGTAACTAAAGAAGTAATAGATTCTAATATTAAAATAAGATATATAGATGATAAAATCATCATCGACTGGCCTAAAGAAGATTAATATCTTCTTTTTTTCTTTTAATTTGACAATAAAAAAGACCTGTGTTAGTATACAATCCTAGAAAAAGGGGTTATTTATGGATTTTTTAGCAGTAGATAAAAATATGGCACAAAAGAGGATTTTAAATCGTGAAGAAGCTTTGGCCAAACTCAATGAATTAATTGAATTAAGTGGGGAAAATATAGATTTTGATTATGATTCATCAGAAGCTACGATAACAACTCAAGGTAATCATAAAGTAAAAATGAAACATATTGGTGAAGATAATTGTTTTCGCTATGATACACTTGGTAAAAATGTTGGAATATTTTATAAAGAAATATCTGGTCACTATGATGTATGTCTTTTAATGCACATAGTCGTAAAAGAGGGCAATAATATGCGCATTTACCGTCTTAGACAAGGAGATAGAGGAACAGGCGATATATTTATGAATGATAATCTTCCAAGATTTGATTATTTTGAATATCACGATGGTTTACTCTATTGCTTTGCATCGGATGGTCATTACTTAGAAATTGCCACAAGTAATAATGAAATGCTTGTCGTTAAAGCCATTTTAGATATCTATGGAATAAGTGATCCAACTCTACGTAGGAGCAAGATAACTTATAAAGAAATTGATTTTGGTGCTCATTTACTTCCTAAAAATGGAAAACTTTATAAGGATGATTTCGATTATATTCCGAAAGTACGTTTAGAATATATCCAAGATAATGAAAGAATGGGAAGGAAAATAATCATTGACTATGCTGGCGCTACGATTTTTGAAAGGGCTTATACTCTAACTCGCAGTAAACAAAGATATTCTAGTAGTAACATATTTCCCAAATGCTATTATAAAAATGAAAGGGATATAGGTTCAACAAGCAACTTTGATATTGATAGAAGATGTTTAGATTATAGTGTTGAAGTACTACAAAGTAAAGAGGGAAAAGATGCTTATAATACATGGAAAACATTTGTCAGTAGTCAACCAGTGATGGCTTATATTAATAACTATTATGGTCATTTAATTTATGGTCTTGAATATTTCCAAGGGGAATATGTCAATCCCGGGGATGTTCAAAGAATTACTGATGCCCGTCCATGCCTTAGAGATTTTAAACAAACACCTAAAGCTAAATTAATTGCAGAAAAAGCTAAAAGACTACTTTCTATCCAATGAAAAGAAGATTAAACTCTTCTTTTTTTAATCTTTTTAAGTTATAATACCGGTTAGGTGATAACATGGCAAAGGGAATACTTGATAATTGTACTATCTATCGAGTTTTAGACTCGCTAGATAAAGATACTCAACGCGAAAAATGCTTACAAGGCATCAAATCATATAACCAAGAAAGCAATGAGCTTGCCGAAGAAAAGCGCGAATTACTTAATAAATTTTTTGGACTTTCTTTAAATGAAGAGGACACAAAGGAAGCTCTTCATATTCTAAAAGAACTTGTTTTAAATACCGAAGATATAAGAAGAAATGAACTAGGACTCTTGCTAACTCATAAAAGAATGGAATATATAAATGGTTTTATTAGTTTAGAAGAATTGCAAGCATTCATTCATGATTTGATGCTTGATGATGAATATCATATAGATGAAACGGATTATAGATGCCTTCTATATGATTTGCTTAGCTGTAATCCCGAAGAATATCGGGAAGATATGATTAATCAAATAAGAAAATTAAAAGAAGATGCTATAAAAAAACAACTTAATCCTGTATGTGATTATCCTAATT
>CAMWQX010000015.1 GCA_947176475.1 uncultured Bacillota bacterium | reverse complement strand
ATATAGGTGAGATATAAAAAAGGAATTGATGAATATGTGGATGTTATATGTCTTTTTATATGTTGTTTTTGCCATTGGTTATAATCAATTTTATAAAGTTGTGCTTAAAACAACAAAGGGTGATGGTTCTTTAACAGTTTTAATTCAATTTATTGGAGGATTAACGGCACTTTTGTTTTCAATATTTTTTGAATATAAATTTCCAACTGATTGGAAAATATATTTGTTATTAGGAATTGCCTGTATCTTCTATGCTTTATCCGATAGAATTAATACCGTGGTTAGAAGTGGTATAGAGGCCTCGACTTTTAGTATTATAAAACAATTATCAACAGTATTTATGATAGTTGCTGGTTTATTATTTTTTAAAGAGGAGTTTGTCTTAAAGAAAATCATTGGTGCGACTTTAATAATATTTAGTAATATTTTAATATTCTATAAAAGGGGGAAGCAAAAATTAGATAAATATGTGTTACTTGGAATATGTTCAAGTATTATTTCATCAATTGCTTTATTCTTAGATGTTAATAACTCCAATAATTTCAACTTTGCTTTTTATGCATCACTTACTTTATTAGTTCCAGCAATTGTTATTACAAGTGTTGAGAGAATAAAGATATCAAGTATAAAGAGAAAGATTAATAAAAATAATTGGAAGGTTATTTTAACAACAGGTGTTTGCTGTGGTTTAACTTTAATTAGTCAATTAAGAGCATACCAATTGGGTGAGGCGACATCAGTTGCACCATTATGTGCCTTAACGGTTATTGGAAATGTCTTAGTAGGTTACATATTCTTAAGGGAGAGAAATAGCTTATTAAAAAAATTGGTGGCAGCAGCTTTGATCATATTAAGTGTCTTTTTAATAAAAGGATAAAGAAAAAAGGAATAAGAGATTATTCCTTTTTGTATGTATATATTATACCATAATTTACTTTAAATTACTAGACTTGCGATGGATAAATATAATTGATATAATAGCGTTTGCAAAGGAGGGGATTATTATGAATAAGTATAGAAAAGAAGAAAAAGGGGATGTTTTAAACTAAAAATTTATCAATGTTAGAAGGAGGATTATGAGAGAATTTTTAAGAAATATTAAATTTGTATGGGGTTATGCTAAGAGTGAGAAAGGTAAAATATTAATTTACTTTTTATTAAGTATATTTAATATAATAGCAAGTATTGTATTTCCAATTTTGTCGGCACAAATAATTGTTAATTTAACGAGCAATATGTTGGAGCAATTTGTCTATATGGGAGGTGTATTATTACTAATAACATTAGTTAGTGATACAATCCAATATTTTAGAAATAAATTATATGAAAGAATTTTTAGAGAAATATATATTAAGCTTCAAACGGATTTGGGCGCTGAAATTTTAAAATTGAATAATAAAACTTTGGAAGAAAATGGATCAGGAGTATTTATTCAAAGATTGATAGGAGATACGAGAAGTATATCGACAATATTTACGGATTTGAATAGATATATTAATGGAATCTTATCAAATATAGGAATAATCATTACCTATTTTGTACTTAGTAAGGCTATGTTTATCTTTGTATTAATTGCATTTACAATAAGAATGGTAATAGAAGTAACAAGAATTAATATCCGCAATAAAAATGAAAAAGAGTATCGAAAAAATAATGATGCTATGACAGGATTTATTGGAGAGATTGTTCGCGGAGCTGAAGATATAAAAATGCTTAATGGTGAGAAAAGTTTTTTAGATGAATTAAGAAATAGATTTAAGAGACTTAATAAAGAAAGATATGATATGCAAAATACGGATATGAATTTTTTATTGATTAGATGGTATGTTGCAGAGATATGCACTTTTGTAATGATATGTATTATTGCTAAATCAATTAGTGCAGGAGTTATGACAGTAGCAGTAGGTGTTGTAATTTTTAATTTTGGAGGTAAATATAATAGTTTAGTGCAAAATATAATTGGTTTTGTTGAACATATCAAACAATTTAATTTATCAGCAACACGAGTATTTGATATCTATATGGATAAAAAGTATGAAAAAGAATCTTTTGGATGTCAACACTTAGATCATGTAAATGGCGATTTTGAATTTAAAAATGTATCATTTAAATATGGTAAGAATAGTGTTTTAAAGAAGGCTAGTTTTAAAGTTAATGCTAATGAGACAGTAGCTTTTGTTGGAAAAAGTGGAGCAGGTAAAACGACAATATTTAATTTGTTATGTAAGATGTATGATGATTATACAGGAAAGATAACCATAGATGGTGTTGATATAAAAAGATTGGATAAGGATTCAATAAGAGGAAATATTACTATTGTTAGTCAAAATCCTTATATCTTTAATATGAGTATTAAGGATAATTTGAAATTAGTTAAAGAGACTTTAACGGATGAAGAGATGATAGAGGCTTGTAAAATGGCTTGTTTGGATGATTATATCGAAAGTCTTCCAGATAAGTATGATACGATAGTTGGAGAAGGGGGAATTACTTTATCAGGTGGGCAAAAGCAAAGATTGGCAATAGCTCGTGCTTTTGTGCAAAAGACAGAAATAATTTTATTTGATGAAGCAACAAGTGCTTTAGATAATGAAACCCAATCAAAGATTCAACAGGCGATAGATAATTTACAAAAAGATTATACGATTTTAATAATTGCCCATAGATTATCGACAATAAAGAATGCCGATAGAATTCTATTTATAGATGAAGGTAAGATTATTGCTGAGGGTAAACATAAGGAATTGTTAAAAAATTGCAGGCAATATAAGGAATTATACAATACAGAAATAAGTAAAAAAGATGATTAGTAGTTAATCATCTTTTTTTTAGATAATTGACTTAATCTTTAAAGAATGTTAGTATAATCCCTAAAAAAGAGGGGATTCTATGTTATCTTTAGAGTTTTTGGTATTTGAAGTTACAAGGTTATGTAATGAGTTTTGTAAAATGTGTATGCGTGGAGATGCTCAGGATGTTAATATTACGGAGGAAATCGTCAATCATGTTTTATTAGGTAATGATATTAATGATATAGATACCATTATGCTTACAGGTGGAGAACCAACTTTAAATGAAAAAATAATTTGTTATATTATTGAGTTAGTTATCAAACATAATATACCAGTTGAACGTTTTTATATGGTAACTAATGCTAAAAAATTTCCGGGTGATATCTTAGAAGCTTTTAGTGATTATCAAAAATATTGTGATAGTATAGGTAGGAAGGGTAAGATAGATATAGATTTTTCGGTCGATGAATTTCATGAAAATCATTTTGATATTATGCGAGAATATGAGAGCAAATATCCAAATTTTAACTATAATTCTAAAAAACTTAAATTTATATGGAAAACAGGTAGAGCTGAGTATGGAGATGAGTTTATATATGAGATTATCCCTATGTATGTTAAAAACGTTATGGGACGTATTTGGCTTATGAACCCTTTATATATAACAGCTAATGGAAATTATGAAACTAAGGGCGACGGAATGTATAAGGATATGGATAAATTAAATATGGGCTCAGTATTTGATAAATCAATGTTGGATTTATTAGAGGAACATGGCGAGTATCGAGATGGAAATAAAGAAGATTTAAAGAGATTAATTAATATAGCAAGAAAATACCAGATGAGAGAAAAATAATTCATCTGGTATTTTTATTAGGCACTTTTCTTTGATAAAATTTTTCTAATGTCTTTAAATTCAGTAATAGTGGCATCAGCAGTATTTACTAATTTCATTTTATCTTCAGGTATGTTATCTTTGGATTTTATATCATAGTTTAAATAAATGGAGTAGATACCAGCTTTATGACTTGGTATTACATCACTTTCAGAATCTCCGATGTGAACAGTTTTTAAAGGATTTAAATTATGGAGTTTTAATAGCCTTATAAAACCAACATGGGACAATTTAACAAAATTATCTTCGGGTGAATGAATAGCACTGAAGTATTTGGTTAAATCATATCTATCTAATTTTTTTATAGCTTGTTTTTTGAACCAATTGGTATAGGCGATTAATTGATAATTTTCAGATAAGTATTTAAATTCTTCTTGTGTTTCATCACTTATATATGTTTCAGAAGCTTCTAATTCAAACATGGTATCCTTTAATTCTTTTCCTGAAACTCCATATTCTTTTAATACATCTATATATTGTTCAAGTAAATAACTATATGCATCTTCATCGGCATTGCCAGTGGTTAAGTTATGCATATCGAGAAGCTTCATGGCTTGAAATAAACCTTTTAAGGCATCCTCACTATAAGGAACTCCAAGAATATTTAATGATTTTTCGAGAAACTTTGGAACATTTTTCCATCTAGTAATAGTGCCATCAATATCAAATATGATGGTATCAATATTCTCGCTATTGTATAACTTATCAATTATAATCATAAGTTCACCTCAATTTATATTGTATATTATAATTTATAATTTTGTTTTAAGCAACTTATAAAAATATTATATTTTAATGAATGATATGTTATAATATCTTATAAGATTTTAGGAGGTATTGGTATGATAGAAATTATAAATGAAGTTTTAAAGAGTGAAGCAAAGGTATTAATTCGTAATAACGAGGATTTAAAGGAATTCACGGAAAATGGTAAAAATGTTAAGAAAAGCATTTTAGATAATCGTTTTGAAATAATTATGGAACTTGTTGATTCTATAGATAAAAAGGATGATTCTTTTTATGCAGAGTTAGTTAAGGTTTTAAGTTCGCATATAACTGATTTATATGATCGTAAGGTAAAAAATTTTGTTATTACTTTAGTTGATGAAAATGAAGATATAGATTCAAAACAGTTTAATTCAATTGATACTTTTGATTTAGAAAAACTAAATAGAGAATTAGCAGGACAGATATTTAACTATTTGAAAGATGTATTAAGGGATAATAAAAATCTTGTTTTGGATGTTGAAACTTTGAAGAATTTATTAAACCGCAATCCTAAATTATTCTCTTTGTCAGTTGAAACTAGTTACACATATATGCCATTTGATTTTAAGGGATTAGCTAATATTTTAGAAGCAAATAATACATTAGGAAAATCCAATATTAGTATGGATGATATTTACCAAATATTATATGATACATGTCAACTTAATAATGTTGATGTGTTTTGTAGTCTAGTACAACCTGAACAATTTAAGCAAAATCATCAAAGAATAGATGAGATATTAGAAAAGTGCAATGCTAAAACATTTGTTGAAATAACAAATATAATAAGACGTAAATTAGATAAAGAATTTGATAGATTAAGCTTTGTAAAAAAACGAAAGGAAAATAATTTTTGTGAAAGCGTAATTATGGAGTCTCTTCAATGGAGTCCTGATGAGGAAGATTTTGCTTTTGTTCATGCAATACTTACAGATGCTGATATTACATTAGATTACGATTTAAATTTTGTAGATTATTTTGGCGAGACGACATTGAGAGATACGATAGCCATTAGAGGAGATAAAACACTTACTGAAGATCTTTTAAGTAAGAAAGAAAATATTCAAAATTATTATCGTCATGGAGAATCTTATATACCAATTTATAATCTATATGCACGTATTGGAGATTATGAAAAGGTTTTAGAATTATTTCAAAAATCATATGTGTATAGTCAAGATTATACAGAGGACTGGGATGATGATTTTAATAAATTGGGTTATACTTATGGAGATTATGCTTATAAGGATTCTGTTGCTAGTTTAATTAGTGGTATGTGTAATTCTTTAATGCGTGACAATGTGGAATATCCATTAGCTGTTAGTTTAATTAATCGTGTTTTAAGTAGTGAATGTGTTAAATATATTAATTTAGAGGAAACATTAACTCCGATTCAAGAGATGTTTAAAGCTGAGGATTATAATAAGTTAGTTGATGATTTATTAGAAAGACATAGGGCTGGTAAATTAGGATTTTTACTTGTTAGAGAAGGTGACGGTATGTTTCAACGTTATATTATCAGTGTAGCAAATGAAGCAATAATTAAAGAACAGATTGATGGTTTAAATAAGAAATATAAAAATAAAGGTTTAGTACCACCTAAGAAAGATGATATTGAGAGTTAATACTCAGTATCATCTTTTTTATTTATGAAAAGTGATGAATTAAAACTAATGCTATGATAGAATTATCTTGTAATGAACTTATTATGAGTAGGAATGAATGCGTATGAAAAAATTTGATGTAATTATAATGGGATGTGGACCGGCAGGTGTTGCTGCGGCAAAGGTATTATTAAATAATAATGTTAATTTTTGTATGATTGATAAAGAGACATTTCCCCGTAAGAAACTTTGTGCAGGAGGACTTACGGATAAATCAATAAGAGTTTTGGATGAACTAGAGTTTGAATATCAAAGTGTTGTGAGGCAAGAGTGTTCGACATTTAAGTTGAAAACGAAAAGGAAAATGAGAAGTTTAGATGTTAAAAGGTCCATTTTGATGGTTGATAGAACGGAGTTTGATAATCATAATTTAGAACAAATAAAAGGACAAACTAAAAATGTTTTTGAAGGAGAAATCGTTACTGATATAGAAAATAATATAATTACAACAAATAAAGATAAATATGAATATAAGTATGTTATTTTAGCCGATGGAGTAAATGGGTATAGTAGGGTATTTAGTAAAATTAAAAATGTGGGATACTCAGTTGAGATAGATGTTCAAGAAAGAAATGATGAAGATATTACGATTTCTTTTGATACTTTAAGAGATGGTTATGCATGGATATTTCCCAAGGGAAATTATAGTACGATTGGTTTAGGCAAATTTAAAAATGTCAAAGATGATTATAAAAAGTTATTAAAAGATTTTTGTTTGGATAATGATGTAGAATTTGATGAAAAGATGGTAAGAGGATTTCCCATTCCCGCAGGTGGATATATAAAAAAAGCTGTTGTGGATAATAAGATATTGGTGGGAGATGCAGCCGGTTTAGTTGATCCGATAAGTGGAGAAGGAATTTACTATGCATTAGTATCAGGAAAATATGCTGCAGAAGTTGTTTCGAAAAAATTAAAGAATAATAAAGTTGATTTGAAAAGAGAATATAATGGTAAGATGGTAAAGAGTCACTTAATTCTTTCTTATAAGAGATTTACGAGTAGAATTTTTTATTCACCATTAAAACACTTTTTAATAAGGTTAGCATATTCCAATAAGTTGTTATTAAGATTAGGAGTTTTTATTGTATTCTTATAGATAGAAAGGAGACGGTGTAGATAAATGATGAAGAAAATGAATTATGAAAAAGAGTATAAGAAATATTTAACATCATCAATATTAGATACAGCTAATAATAAAATTGCTAGTAATTCGTTTATTACGGCATTTGCCGTTTATTTGGGATTATCAAATTTTGCCATAGGAATTTATGCAGTATTAGATACGATTACGAATATCATTCAAGTATTTGCCGCACCATTATTTTCAAAAATTGGTCAGTCAAAGTTTGTCGTATTAACTAATTATACAATTTATAGAGTATCTTCAGTATGTTTTGCATTTATTCCCTTTTTAACACAAGATATCAATATTAGGACGACTTTGTTTTTTGTCTTTGCATCAATATATGCGATTACAGGAGAATTAGGTTATATCACATTTGTAAATTGGCGAATGACTCTAGTAAAGAAAGAGGATAGAACAAAGTTTGCTTCAACGAGAAATGTTTATAAAAATACTTTAGTAATGATTTTTAGTTTATTAATGGGAGTAATATTGGATCAATTTACTAAAAATGGTAATGAACTTTATGGCTTTTTAATATTATTCTTTATCGTATTTATAATTGCATTTATTGATATATTTATTCGAATTAATACTTATAAACCACCGATAGAGGATAAAGCAATAAGTGTTAAAGATTCAGTTATGAAACCTGCTAAGGATAAAGAATTTAGAAAAATATTGGTTATAGGTGGTTTAAATAGGTTTGCCTATGGAATGGGAACGATGTATTTAAATGTCTTTTTATTAAGATATTTAAAGTTAGATTATTTGTATTATAGTATTTTAAATATCTTAATTAATTTTGCTGATGCTTTGTTTAGTAAATATTGGGCGAAGAAGGCACAAAATAGGAAGTGGAGTAAAGTATTATCGCCAATGTGTTTGGTTTTTAGTATTATCTTTTTATCTTTATTTGTTTTGAAAGGTAATATACTTATATATTGTTTACCAATTATTTATATATTAATTGGATATGGAAACAGTGCTTATGAGATGTTTGATCATATTGCCATATATGAAAATGCAAATGAAGATTATAAGACTTCTTATGTAACATTTGAAAGATTTATTGAAGGAATTGTTACAGCAATTTTACCAATAATTTCATATTGGATTTTTCCCGAGGAAAATAACACGATAAAAGTTACTTTTTTAATAGCATTTATAGCATATGTGATATTTTATGGCTTTGTTAAACTTAATAAAAATGAGAAAAAGTAAAAGAAAAACTTACGAAATATGATAGTTCGTAAGTTTTTTTAGTGTGATTTGAGTTTTTTACCTTTAGGTCTTTTAGATTTTTTTCCATATTTTTCAATAAATTTATTAGAAATCATAAATTGCATATGATGAAGAATGTATTTTAAGTATTCTTTATATTCTTCGGGAATATCACCTGATAAAAGAGTTGTAAGATCACTAAAAGCTTCTATTTTATCCATTGCTTTGGGAGCGGCACAGTCTATTACACGTTTATGGCTTAATTCTTTAAAGAAGCCTTCTTGTAACATTTTTTGATACATCTCATAAGAAGAATCGTGACGCATGGATGCCATAAAGATTTTCTTTTTATTTTTTAGAAGTATTTGTTTAAGAGTGTGCATCATTTCAATAGATTGCCTTAATTTGTTTTCATTATCAAGTGCAATCCATTCTAAGATTTCGACGTGATAATCTGATTCGGTATAGCAAAGAAACCAATCAGTTCCGATAGCAATAGTTTCTCTTGGAACTTGAATACCTTGTAGTCTAGCTAAGTCTTTGACATCTTTTATATGTAAAAAGTATTCTCTGTATATTTCTTTACTATATCTCTTTCGAGCAATTCTTTTTATTGCTGCTATTTGCTTAGTAGTAATTTCTTCTCCTTTAAAAATTTCAACCATAATAATCCCCTCATATAAAATGTAGGTCTTATTTTAGCATAAAATTAAAAAATTGTCATTTTAGTCTTTATATATTATAATAAATATATACTTAAGTAGGGAGATGGTTACATGAAGTATTTGGAAGAAAGAGAATTTGAAACAAAATATGATGAAAAAGAATGGGAGATAACTTTATTAGAGGATAATCGACCATATTTTCGTAGGAAAGGAACATCAGATGATGCCAAAACTATTTTTGTTCCTTCTGATGAAATTATAGAGCAAGTATCTGACCATGAATTTTTAACAATTAGTAATTCATCAAAAAGAGATTCAGAGGAAAGAGAAATGGCTGTGCTTAATTTTAATGTTCCAGAAGATGAGGAAGTTGATGTGCATTATCAACGTTTTACACATTGTTATGCCCTAACGGACGACCTTTTATTGTTTAAAAATGAAAAAAGAAGCGAACAAGAAGGAAGATATGCGGTTTATTCAATTAAAGCAGGTGGTAATTTAAAAGCTTTTGAATGGTTATCTAAAGGTTATGATATTGAAGCTGTTAAATTAGCAGATGATGAACAAATTGGCTTACATGTAACGAAGACGATTGCATCAGATCAAGCAAATGACTATGTTCAATTTGTCATTGATCCAGTTACATTCCAACCAATTTCAAAGGTGCATAGTACTATAAGAGGTAAATATATGACTGTCCAAAGTAAAGAAGACGTGGAAACGATTGTTATGGAAGACGAACAATATAAAGAAGTTGTTGATTTATATTTTTCGGAAATAAATGATTATAGTAGAGAAAAGGCTAAAGAAAAATTGCTTTCTAATATTGAGTAATAATATATGGCTTATAGAGGAGGAAATAAAATGAAAGAAGTTAATGGAAAAATATGGATAGAAAATGTAAGTCGTGATGTTACAGATGTTTCACAGTTGGATTTAAAGGATTATAGAATACCGGCAAGATTGATGGAAGTTGGAGGAATTATTGAAATAGGACCAGCAATACAACCTACACATGAAGGCGAAGATATTGAACTAAATCCTGGAGATATATCTAAATATGTAAATGGAATATATTGTACAAACTTAACGATGGAACAAGTGATGGAACAAGTTCACTTGGTATTCAATGACTCAAAAGTTTTAAAAACACCAACTGAAAAAGAAGAAGAAAAAGAACCAGAAAAATTAGATATGCAAGAACCAGAAACGACTGCTAAGAGTAATGTTGATAGTATTTATGCTTCTATTTATAGAATAGGTGAAGATTATCGTACAGGCAAATCACATTTGCTTATGGGTGTTCCTGTTGGTGCATCTTTAGAGCATTTAGTTGATGACTATAAGAAGAATGTCGTTCCAAAGTTTGCAACTTTATCAAGTGAAGAAAAAGAGGAATTATTAGAAAAGTTACAAAATTTACTTGATAATGGAACTCTACATATAGAACGAAGTGTTGTAACAAATGCTATAGATAGCATTAATGCTTTACTTAATTTACCACAAGAGGGAAGTACGACTATAAAAAAATAATTATGATTAAAAAAAAACAATGTTTGCTAACATTGCTTTTTTTAAGACTATTAAGTTTAATAGGTAGATTGGGGAGATAATCATTTAAAACAGTAAGAAGGAAGTAAATAATATTTGTATAGAGTTTTTTCTTATTTATAATTGACATCTTTCATAGAATGCAATAATTATTTTTCTATTTCATCTGTTGAGTAAATTTTTATTTCAAGTTCGTTACTCATCTTTATTTGTGTTTTGTATTTAATTATGAATTCATTCATCTTGGAGACATTGGTTTTTGACGTAATAATGATTAAATGGTTATTAAAATTTCTTTTCATAGTATTTTCATAATAGATTCCTCTTTTTTCTACGCTTTCTATG
Source organism: uncultured Bacillota bacterium (assembly GCA_947176475.1). GTDB lineage: Bacteria > Bacillota_I > Bacilli_A > RF39 > UBA660 > CAG-582. The sequence continues at coordinate 681 of CAMWQX010000015.1, read as the reverse complement.
GTGTGGTTGATATAAGAAAGAGGAGGTACTTTTGTCCAATATTTTACTTCGTATATTTCATCTACATTATGATTTTTTGCTTTTGCAATAATATCATATTCTACGTGGGCAATTCTAACGTTTTGTTGTACACTATATTTTGGGTTTAATCTTTTTTCTATGATATGAAAATAGCAATTTTCTAGTTTTATAGCTTTGAAGAGCCTTTCGTATTGTGTAGTATTTTTTGAAGAGGTAGAAGTTTTTTTGTTGTTTATGTCATTCATATCATCTTGTGCTTTCATAAGTACTTCTTGAGGAGTCATTTTTTCTACTATGCGTTCTTGTTCTGTTGTTTTTAGTTTTATTTGTTTATCGAATTCTTTTTGTAATTGTAACCATTTATATGCTCCGATGATAAGAAAAAATAATCCTAGCGCTATTATAATGAAAAAGAAAAATGAAAACCAATTTAGAAACTGATTTACAATGTTGCTACTTTTATTTAATATTTCTCTAGAAGAATTAGTAAGCATTGTATAATCATTGCTTTTTATTGAAATATCATTAACAATACTAATGAAATAGTATAAGGAAAAAAATGGGAGAGCTATTAAGATTGCTCCTAAAGATACTAAAAACTTATAAAAACTGTCATATTGTAATTTTTCCAATGTAAAAACCTCCTTAATAGGTTATTAT
>CAMWQX010000014.1 GCA_947176475.1 uncultured Bacillota bacterium | reverse complement strand
ATAATTAAAGAAAGACCAATTCCTAATATTGAATTGGTTTTTATAATATTGGAATAATTAGAGAAATTTTGTAATTTATGGGTAATATAACTTGATAATAAACTAAAAAAAATATATAATGTTAATATAACAAGGAGTGTCGGTACTATGCGATATAAATTTAGAAGTTTTTTGATATTAACTGCTATATTGCTTTTTATGGTAGTTGGATATGCTGCTGTATCAGTTACATTTAAATTTGAAGGTATAGCTAATGTTGGTTCAAATGAAGATGATTTTAGAGTTGCTTTTACTAGAGCATTATTGGATGGAGAAGATGTTGCACCTACAGTTATATCTACTGATGGAGTACAATTAAAATATAAAGCAGGAGCATTAAAATTAGCTAATGATAAGTCAATTATGGAATTTGCAATTACGAATAATAGTCATCAATATGATGCTAAAATGCAACTTGTTTGTGATGAATTAGAGGACAAAAATGCCACTTTAGAATTTGAATTGGATTCTAAAAGAATTGATGCTGGTGAGCATGTTATGGGAACAATTACTGTAACATTAAAAAATGATTATCCACAACCAGAGGTTGCAGAAGGTGAGACTGAAGTTGAGGAAGTAGTTTATGAAGCAGAAGTTTCTTGTCGTTTGAAATTAACTGCCTTAGAGAGAACTGTTACTGGTGAAGATGCTTCAGAATTAGAAGAGAAAGAATATAAAGAGACAATCCTTAATGGAGCAGATCCTGTTTTAGCAGATGGTATGATTCCTGTTAGAATTAATGACGATGGAAAAGTGACTTATGCTAATCTCAATAGAAAATGGTATAAATATGCTGATCAAGAATGGGCAAATGCTGTAATATTAAAAGAAGATGCAGCAAATATGTATAATATTGGTAATGTTATTAAAGAAGAAGATATCGAAGCTTATTTCGTTTGGATTCCAAGATATAAATATAAGTTATGGAGTGTAGATACAGCATCTGGTTATGTTGTTAATGAAAAATCAGAAAATGTTACAGATGTTGCTAGTCTTGCTAAAACAATAGAAATTGAGTTTGAAACAAAAAATACGAAACCTTCAGAGGGAACAAAAGTTGGAGAATGGCTAACACATCCAGCATTTACTAATTTTGATGTAAATGGATTATGGGTAGCTAAATATGAAACAGGTTTAAGTACAGCAACTAAAAAGGAAGAAGGAGTCTTAAATAAAGATGATAGTTCTTTGATTGTTGTTAAACCAAATACTTTTGCTTGGAGAGGAAATAAAGTATCAAATGTATTTAAATCGGCTTATAATTATAAAAGAGATTTAGATTCGCATATGACTAAGAATACTGAATGGGGAGCTGTTGCTTACCTTACAAATTCGAGATATGGTATAAATAAACAGATAAGAATAAATAATAATTCAGATTTTAAAACAGGATTTGCCTATATTAAGGAACCTACTATTGCAACTAATGGATCTGGTTATAACTTTGGAACAATAAGTAATGTTACTCAAGCATATAATAGTGAAATTGGCGTACTTGCTAGTACAACCGGAAATGTAACGGGAATATATGATATGGCTGGTGGAAGTGCTGAATATGTTGCTGCCACATTGAATGGCAAAGTTGGTAGATCTGGCTTTACTGTTGAGGAATTAGAGACATATAAGAAGTATATAGATTTCTATGATGAAATAGTTATAGAAACAAATGAAACAGATGAAGAAGAGAGTAGTACAAAGAAATCAGTAAGCATTAGCAGCTATGATATGAGAATATTAGGAGATGCTACTGGAGAAATGGGACCTTTCTATTACTATTCTGATGAGGACAATAAATCAAGGGGACATAGTAGTTGGTATTCATCTTATTCTGACTTTATTGATGAGACATCTGTTTGGTTTACTCGTGGAACAAGCGTGCATTTTGGAAAGATTTCTAGTCAATTTGCTTTCTATGGAGCAAATGGTGATGCTGTAAATAATACTAGCTCAAGAATAACCCTAGCAGTGAAATAAAAGAATAAACTTATGTTTATTCTTTTTTTATGTTTCATATAATTAATAAAATTGACAAATTATGTATCTACTTTTATAATTTATCTTGAAAGGGAGATTATATGAAGACCTGTATTGTTATTTATAATCCAAATAGTGGTCATACTTTGAAAAAAAGTAAGATTCCTAGATATAAAGAAATAATTGAAAAATATGGTTATAATGTTACTTTTATAGGTACTGAATATAAGGGACATGCCAAAGAAATAGTCAGTCATATTGGATTTGTTAATTTGGTTATTTCAATGGGTGGAGATGGAACTTTTAATGAGATAGTATTTGGCAATCTTCAGAGAAAGCAAAGATTAGTACTTGCTCATATACCTGTTGGAACAACTAATGATATTGGTGTTATGTTTGGCTATGGTAAAGATATTGAAAAGAATTTAGCTTTATGTCTATCAGGAGAGGTAAAAGGGATTGATATATGTCTTATTAATAATCGTCCATTTGTATATGTATCAGGATTTGGTAAGTTTATGAATATTTCCTATGATACGCCAAGAAATTTAAAGAAAAAGTACGGGCATATGGCATATGTTTTATGTGGATTAAAGGATTTTTTCAGTGTTACTAAGAATTATGATGTTACATATGAGGTAAATGGAAAGAAAGTTTCGGGATTATATTCATTCATGTTAATTAGTTCAGCTAATCGCATTGCCGGTTTTAATAATTTTTATAAGGATGTAAAATTAGATGATGATACATTTGAAGTATTAATGTGTACATATACCCGCAGATTGGATATTATTAAGGCTTTAGGAAAACTTGTTACGAGTGATGCGGAACATGTTGATGGATTCGAGTTTTATCGTACATCACACCTAAAAGTAACCTTTAAGACACATCCTAAGAATGCTTGGTGTGTTGATGGGGAGAAATTAGAGATAAGAACTAAAGAGTATGATATAAAGAATGAAAGAGATGTTAAAATATTGATGCCTAAGAAGAATATTTCAAAATTATTTGTAAATCAAAAGGACTAATTAAATAGTCCTTTTTTTGTTAAATAGATTTTTTATACGTTTTCTTATGCGCTTACCAAAACGAATTTCCGTTATTAAACCAATAAGGGTAAGTAAACTTACTATTTTACCTATGGTGCTGTAAGGAGCACGATATTTTATACGAATATTATGAATGCCCGATTCGCATGGGAAGATTAATAAAGTATCTTCTAAGGATTCGGTTTCTATTTCTTTTCCATCTATATAGACATGCCATCCATCATCATAGGGAATGGAAGTATAGACATACATATTTTCTTCAAGGTTGATATTACCTGTTATTTCATCTTCTTTGAATATCGTCATATCAAATTTATGATTATTTAAGTAATTATATGCCTCAATGAAGTTATCATGATTGATGTTGTAAACATTGAATGCTGTTTCATAGTAGATGTTGAAACCAACATAGATATCAACAATTTCATCACTTGAACTAATATTAATAACATTAGATTCATTATAATCATCAAGATAAGCATAATATAGATCAGGATAATTTTCTAAAACAGTTTCGTAATTATCATTTTTATAATATAGGGTATCACCGATAATGATGAAATCAACATTATAGTCGTTGCTATAAAAATACATGTTATCATATGGATTTTCATATTGGTATTTCAAGATTACAGACGTACTATCACTGTAGACTTCTTCAGTATTTATTAAGGTCGTTGGTTCTAAGACATTGTCTATTCCTGTAGCAAAATACATATAGTCATTTTGAATAGCAAAAGGATTATTATCGACAATCGTCCAATCACGAATGGTATCATTTACACCATAGATAAGACCAACATTATAGGCAAATTCATTAGCTGTTTCTTCAATAGTTGTTATTTCTTTATAACGATAATGATCGTTAAGAGAACCAATGAAGTATTTGATGTCAAACATAAGGTCATATATTGGAGTAGAATGAACATAATAGTAACTATTTATTTCATTTCCTGGCATTCCTAAATTATGTTGTAATATTGCCATATTTTCATAAGCCATAGATGAGAATGTCGTCATACCAAAGTAATTATACCAAGAGGAGTCATTAAGCGTCATCATCTCCGTATTTTCAATACGATAGAACAATTCATTATCATAGCTTTTAACATAATCTAATAATTCTTCTGTAGCATTATAGTCTTCATAGAAGACACTTAATATTTGAGTTATATCCCAGTTATAATTGATAGCAATTAAACAATCAACAGAGGCGATAGCGATAATTCCGATATAGAAAAGGTTAGCAAATCTATTGGTAAAATAGTAACAAGCATAGAATAGGAAATATAAACTTAAAAGAATCATATTGATATAGATCATATTAGTTGTCATACCTTGCCATGCTTCTTCTTTTACAAGTAATAAAAGAACAATTAAGAAGACATAGGATAGTGCTACCATTGGGAAATTAATCTTTTTAATATTAATTAAACTGTAGGCACATATGGTTACGAGGACAAAACTATATAAGAATGAATAACGATATGGCAAATCATTAGGAACATGGAAAGCATGTAAGATATAATCTAATTGTGGTAAGAAGAAAGCTAATATAAAGAATCCTAAGATAAGTAAGTAACATATTTTGTTTTTAATAGGTATATCGATATTTATAAGATATAGAAGTAATAAAGCAACTGATAGAATACCACATGATATATTAGGATTGGTTATTGTATCTGATGCAAAGACGGTTGTATCAACACCGGTGAAATGGCCGAATAGATAATCAACTAAGGCAAAGTTATAATATTGACTTGTGGGTATTTCTCCTCCAGTTGCACTAATAGATGTCATACTTTGGGCCATTGGAAGTAAGAAAGCGGCAGTAAGCATACCGGCAACTAGGGAACAAATACCAAAGGTAAAGCATCTTTGAAAGAGTGTTTTGATATTCTTTAGAGTTTCTCCCTTTTTGATTTTAAATTTGTAGATATTGTAAATAAGAAAATAGACAACGGAATAAATACATATCATATAACCAATAAAGTAATTAGCAACTAACATGATAGCTAAACTGAAAGTATAAAGTTTCCATTTATTTTCTTTAACAATGGATTCGATTCCGAGAGTTATAAGGGGTAAGAATACTAAACCATCTAACCACATGATATTCCAGTAATAAGCAGAAAAATAAGCTTGGAAGGCATAGATTATACCTAGAGGTATTAAGTATAATTTCTTGGTATCAAATTTCTTACTTAAGTAATAAACCATTGTAACACTAGCAAATACGGCTTTTAGACCTATGATAAAGGAATAAGATGTTACTAAGTTATTTCTTGAGAAAAATAACATGATAATGTTAAAGGGACTCGATAGGTAGTTTAAGAAGTTCCTAAAGAAAGGTAGACCTAACCCCATACTGAAGGAATATGTGAAATTAGAAAAACTATGTAATCTATCATATAATTCGCCTAACATTGGGCCATATTGATGATAAAAGTCAACACAAAGAAGAGATCTATCACCAAAAGGAGTAACACTATTTAGTTGGTAAATAAAGCCAATTATTAATATGCCAATAATAAAAGTAATGAAATATAATCTGTTATTTTTAAAGTAGTTTACTATTTTACTACGCATTGAAATCACCTATCATCATTATACATTAAATAATTAAATATAAGAAGAGTTTTATTTTTTTCTTGCAAAATAAGTTAAATGGGTGTAATATTTAGTAGTTAACGAAAAGGGAAGTGAATTTTATGGATAAAATAATTAATATTGCCGTAGTTGCACACGTTGATGCTGGTAAATCAACTTTAGTAGATGCATTGTTACAACAAAATGGTGTTTTTTCTGAACATGAGCAAATTGTTGAACAAGTAATGGATTCAAATGATATTGAAAGAGAAAGAGGTATCACAATTTATTCAAAAAATTGTGCTATACGTTATAAAGATTATAAGATTAATATCGTAGATACTCCAGGACATGCTGATTTTTCTAGTGAAGTAGAAAGAGTTATTAAAACTGTTGATACGGTTATTTTACTTGTGGATTCCGCTGAGGGAGTTATGCCACAAACAAGATTTGTTTTAAAGAAAGCCTTAGAGCAAAATTTAAGACCAATTCTTTTTATTAATAAAATTGATAAGAAGGATGCCCGTATTCAAGAAGTTGTGGATATGACTTTTGATTTATTTGTTGAGCTTAATGCTACTGATGAACAATTAGACTTCCCAATTGTTTATGGTATTGCTAAACAAGGTATTGCAACATTAGATCCTGATGATTTAGGAGAAAATAATATTTCACCATTACTTGAAACAATTTTAAAACAAGTTGAACCATATGCTGGTAGTGAAGACGATGATCTACAATTACAAGTTTCTTCGTTAGCATATGATGGTTATATAGGACGTTTAGGTATTGGACGTGTTAAATCTGGTAAGATTAAAGCAAATTCAATGGTTACATTAGTTAAAAATAATGGAGAAGAGACAACATTTAAAATTACGAAGTTATTTGTCAATGAAGGTTTAAATAAGGTTGAGAAGAGTGAAGCTTATTATGGTGATATTGTAACTATTGCGGGATGTAATCACATTTCCATAGGTGATACAATATGTGAACATGGTAAACCAAATCCACTTCCACCAATTGAAATTGAAAGACCAACTCTATCGATGAATTTCTTAGTTAATAATTCACCATTTGCTGGACAAAGTGGTAAGTTCTTAACGAGTCGTCATATTAAAGATAGATTAGATAAGGAACTTGAAACGAATGTTGGATTAGAAGTAGAAGAATTACCGGGAAGTGATGGATTTAAAGTATCTGGACGTGGTGAGTTACATTTATCTATTCTTTTAGAGAATATGCGTCGTGAAGGATATGAGTTATCGGTATCTAAACCACAAGTATTATTCCAAGAAATTGATGGTAAAAAATGTGAACCATTTGAAACAGTTATTATCAATACTCCTTCGGATTTTGCATCAACGGTTATAAGCGACTTGCAAGAACGCAAGGGACTTTTAATGAGTATGACGACAGGAGAAGATAATTATACGCATTTAACATTCTCAGCACCAACTCGTGGATTAATCGGTTATCGTTCATCATTCATTACGAATACTAAGGGTGAAGGTATTATGGTTAGATCATTCGATGAATATAAACCATATGCTGGAGAATTAACAACACGTAAAAATGGTGTGCTTGTATCAATGGAAGCTGGTAAAACTCTAGGATTCTCATTATTTAACTTACAAGATCGTGGGCAATTAATTGTTGGACCTGCTACTGATGTATATGTTGGTATGGTTGTAGGTATTCACAATAGAGATAATGATTTAAATGTTAATCCATGTAAGAATAAGCAATTAACTAATACGCGTGCTAGCGGTTCTGATGATGCTATTGCTTTAATTAAACCAAGAACATTTACTCTTGAAGAAGCATTAGAATTTATCGAAGATGATGAGTATGTAGAGATTACTCCAGATGACATTAGAATTAGAAAAGCGATATTAGATCCTAATGAAAGATATCGTTTAAATAGAAAATAACATCTAATAGTAGATGTTTTTTTCATTTTGTGGTAGTATATACGGCGAGGTGAGGGGTATGATGCCTTTATATAATAATAAAGACTTAGTAAAACAGTTAAAGTCTTTAAAGGTAAAAGGTAAAGTGGAAAAGGGAGCAGCATGGGGCTGGCTAGTACTTGTTGCATCGTTATTTGCGGGAAGAAATGCAGGTTATGTCAGTCCACTTATTGCCGATGAAGCCCAGATTATAAGTGCAGGACTTGTAATGTTAGGATTTGGTGGAATGCATATTGAGGAACGCAACGAAAAACATATTAAAGAGTTAGCAGCAGATATTGCTAAGGAAGCGGATCAGGAGTGCAAGATTAAGTCTTTAAATAATATTGAAGTAATTGCAGCAGATATTAAAGTTGGTGAGGATTTAGAGGGACTTAATGTGGCCCCAATAACTAAAGAGGGATATTATATTGTCATTAAAGCACGACCTGCTTCATTTGTTTTAAGTCAAATGGAAGAAGAGGGAAGACAAAGAGTACAGATATTATATCCTTCAGAAGCCAATGAAGCGATTGATGAATTAGCTCAAAATAATGCATTTGTTAGAAAAAATATTAAATCTCTTAAGAGAGTACCAGAAAAGATACCGGAGACATTTGTATGAAAAGATTAAGTGAAGATAATAATCTCGTACGTTCATATAATAATATTCAAAAGGTTAATTATATATGTGCTTTTGGAAATATTTTTGCCCACCTTGTTGTAGTGGGGGCTGCTATTGCTGTAATTCCTACGAGTGGAGCGTCTATTCCAGTTATTTTAGGCGCTACATTGGGTTCTTATTTGTTTAGGAAGGGAAGAAAGCTATATAATACTTTTCCTAGGATTTCGTATGAAAGATTGATAGGTGAAATAAAGGGGATAACAAATAAAGATTTAAGCAATGTGAAAATACAAGACTTGGATATTGTACCAAGAAATATTAAAGTTGATGAAGATTTAGAATCACTTAATATTGTACCGATATTTAAAGAAGGTCATTATATAATAATAGGTTCAGTTTTAGATGGTGTGGTATTAAGGCAAATTGAAGAAGATGGCAAAGAAAAAATAGATTTGCTAGATGAAGAAGAACGAATTGATATATTAATTGAAATTGCTACAGACAAAGCATGGGAAGAAAAAAAGAAAGAACTTCTAAAGAGATTAGATAGGGGAAAAGGATAATGCAAGATTTTAAACAAAATACAGATTTAATCAAAGTAGTAAAATCACGTAAGAGAAAATATTTTCTTGCTAAATGGGGAGTTACTTTGCCAATGGGATTAGAAGCATTGATTGCCTTAGCATCATTATTAGGAGGAATAGGTACACCTATGTTTTTCTCCCTATCGACCGTTTTAATGGGGGTTATAGGTATGGCCTTGGAGTCTCGAGCAAAGAGTTATGATCAAAAACAACAATTTTTAGAAGATTTATCCTCTGAAATAGGAGAGAAAATAGGTAATAGAGATTGGTGTTTTTATACTTTAAAAGATATAGCAATCGTTCCAAAGAATATTAAAGTAGGAGAGAATGGGGAGTCCATTAATTTTGCTCCAATATATAAAGATGGAAAATTTATAATTATCCGAGGAGATTATTCTCTAGAGATGTTGTTTCAGTATGATGATGAGGGGACGATGGTTGTAAAAATCTTAGATAGAGATGAAGTATTCGAGGAATATGATAAGTTGAGTGATAAAGAAAAGAAGAAAGTAAATTGGGGCAATAGAAAGCTATTATCGCTTGGTATAAGAGATTAAAGGGGAATTATTGATGCAAGACTTTAAGGAAGATAAAGATTTAGTAAAGGTTATTGGGAAAAGAAAAACGAGAAATGCTCTTTATAGATGGGCTTTGGCGTTTCCTATTCTTTCTTTCTATCTCCTTACAGGTATAATTGTTGCTTCGCAGGAGTCTTTTTCTAGGGGGCTTCCTTTAGTTGGCGGTTTCTTTTCATCTTTTAGTGTTATTTTAAACAATAGTAAAAATGTTGAATATAAAAATCATGAAATGCTTTTTAAGTTATCACATGATGTTGCAAAGGTAATTGGTGATTCTTTTTGGAGTGTTGATAAGTTAAAAGATATAGCAATTATTCCTGGTAATATCAAAGTAGGAGAAAATTTAGATTCAATAAATATTGCACCGATTTTAAAAAAGGGGCAGTATATAGTTATGCGGGGAAATTATTCTTTGCAAATACTAGTCCAGTATGAAGAAGATGACAAAACAGTTGTGAAACTTTTAGATAGAGACGAAATAGCAGAAGTATACAATGCTTTGAGTGATGGTAGTCAAACTCGTTCAGATAAGAAGATGTTGTCTTTCATAAGAAAAGCTTTGTAAAGGAGTGAGATTAAGATGCAGGATTTTAAGGAAGGTAAAGATTTAGTTAAAGTCATTGGAAAAAGAAAGGTTAAGGATGCTTTTTATGTATTTGGTATGGGTTTACCAATTTTAACTTTCTTTTCCTTTTTAGGAATTTTAATGAAAAGTAATCAGTCTAGTAGCTTAGCAATTGCATCTATGGGAGGACATTTCTCGTTATTTACTAGAGTGTTTGAAGCACGCAAAAAATATCGAAAAGAGACAGCTAAAAAATTAGAAGAATTATCTAAAGATATAGCAGAATTGGTTGGTGATCCCAATTGGCGAGTATATAAGTTAGATGACATAGTGATTATTCCTAGAAATATTAAGGTTGCGGAAAATTTAGAATCCCTTAATATCGTACCAATATATAAAAAAGGTGAATTTATAATTATGAGAGGTAATTATTCTTTAGAGATACTTGCTCAATATAAAGAAGATGGTAAAGTAGTCGTTAAAATATTGGATGATGACGAAGTAAAAGAAGAACTTGATAATTTTGGTGATGGAATGAAGCGCATAATATTGAGAAATAAGGGAAAAGAAGCTCTTATGTTAGGTGAAAAAAAAGATAATAATTAGGAAAGAAAGGGAGTTGAATTTTAATGCAAGATTTTAAAGAAGATGAAAATGTCGTTAAAGTAATAAGAAGTCGTAAGTCTAGAGGAATTCTTCTTAAATGTGGGTTATATTGTCCGCTTGTTTCTTGGCTTGCAGTGATGATTTTGGGATCTTTAAGTGGACAACCTATTATGAAATCGCTTTCTTCAGGTTCAGGATTTCTTTCAACGTTTAATTTATGTATGCTTTCACGAGATGATTCGAAGAAAAAAACAGTTAAAGTGTTAGAAAAGTTATCTAAGGAAATCAGTAAATACACAGAAGATTCACGATGGAGTATTAGAAGATTAGATGATATTATCATTATTCCCAAAAATATTAAAGTTGATGAAGATTTGGAATCACTTAATATCGTGCCAATATTTAAAAAGGGTAAATTTATAATTATGAAAGGGACTTATTCTTTGGAGATACTTGCGCAGTATGAGGAAGATGGCAAAACAATTGTTAAAATGCTCGATAAGGATGAAGTAGCTGAGGCATATAATGAGTTTGATGAGAAAATTAAACGTAAAATCCAAAAAAACTACAGTTATTCTTCTGATACGGCGAGTAGATGGGGATAATTAAATTTATCAAAAATTGAGGGGGAAAGGATATGAAGGACTTTAAGGAAAATCAAAATATTGTTAAAGTAATAAGAAAAAGAAGAAGTAAAAGAAATCTTATTAGATGTGGTCTGACTTTACCATTTCTTACCTATCTTTCTCTTTGGGGAATTGCGGCATTTGGGGTAATACCATTTGCTACAGTTTTATCATCGACGGCAATGTTTACATCGATATTTTATGTTTCTAGTAATTCTAAGCCAGAGTATAGAAAAAAGACAAAAGATTTTTTAACGGAATTATCAAAGGATATAGCAAGATTTAATGGAGAACCATCTTGGCGTATTAATAGTTTGGATAATATAACGATTATTCCTAAGAATGTTAAGGTTGGAGAAAATTTAGAGGCATTAAATGCCGTTCCGATATTTAAAAAAGGAAAATATATAATTATTGAAGGCAATCATTCGGTTGAGATATTGGCTCAATATAAAGAAGATGATAAAGATGTTGTGAAACTTTTGGATGAATATGAAGTGGAAGAAGAATATAATGCACTTGATGAGAAAACAAAACATAAGGTACATAGCTGTCTCTTATAGGCGTCTCCGAGCCGACGAGAGCGAGGCGGAGCTCGTATGCAGTCTT
>CAMWQX010000013.1 GCA_947176475.1 uncultured Bacillota bacterium | reverse complement strand
TGATCATAGTTACTGTTATATGTGTAGCTATTTTAATAGTTATGGTTGTATTACTTGTTAAGTCTATAAGTAATCCGGTGGAGGATTTACCGAATTTGGAAGTTAATCAAGGTAGAACTTCAACTACTGCTCCTCGTACAACAACGACGACGACAACCACAACAACCACGACGACAACGACAAGAACTTTAAAATCACCATATTATTCGGTAGATGTTAGAAGTCTATTAAGTGATGAGGTATTTACTAAAAATAAGCTTACGAGAGAAGAAGCAGAGACAGTTGCAACAGAATTATATAAACTTGCTAATGCCTTCTATAATATAGCTGATAATTCCATATTAAATATCGATTTGGTTATTAATCATGCAAAGAGTGGTGAAGCAGATAAAATTATAGTTGATGGTAATAAATATGGACAAGTATATAATTATGAAGCATTGATTGATAAGATGATATCTTCTAATTATCATTATTCCATAAAGGGTATTAAATATGGAGGCAATGCCATATTTGTTGAGAAGAACAAGAAGTATTATCGCTTAGAAAATAAATTTGATAATGTCGAGCCAATATTTGTTTCAGTTACAGTTACAAGATTTAATGAATTTGAAATACAATGCGAAGTTCGTTATTATCTATCCAATTATTTAGAGACGGGTGCTACTTCTCCAGTGTATCAAGTGAGTAAGATGCAACTAGGCTTTGAAGATAATAGATGGAAGATTAGGGAATATAAATTTCCTTTATATGATTAGGTGATGCTATGATTGATAATAGAAAATTAAATGTTATACTAGGTATAGTAAGTGTAATAGCAATTATTGTTAGCTTATATCTCGGTTCAATTATAAATAATAATGAGAAATCGCGAATATACTTTCATATGGAAGATGTTGAAGATGTCAATTGGATAGATTCAAGAGATGATATAAGTTTTAAAATAAGCAATAATAAATTATATTTTAAAATAGGAGAAGATATTATTGTCGATAATAAGAATGTTGAGTTAAATCCCATGGATGGCAATATAACATATAATGGGGTAAGCGGTAAATTATATTTAAGAAGTGTTAGTAAAGGGAATATAGTTATATGGTATGAAAAGAAAGAATATCATTTATCTCGAGAAGTCATAAACAAATAAAAAACTAATCTAATCGATTAGTTCTTTTTTTATTCTTCACTGTTACTCTCTTCGTTGTTATTATCATTGTTGTTATCGTTTTCGCCTGGACCAATAATATCGATGATATCCGGTTTTTTCGTTGTTGTGGATGTCGATGTAGTCGGTTTCGTTGTCGATGATGTAGGTTTAGTCGTTGGTGTAGTTGTAGTTGGAGCACCAGGATGCTTAATTACATCAACAGTTATGCTTGAAATATCTTTAACTAACATACCACGTTTAACACTTTGTTTGATAACTGTTTCATCAACTTTAGTTCGGTCATATCCAGCGGATCCTTGATATATGTAATTTGGTATAACAGTTATATTACGAGATTCACACCAATTTTTAACATAAGATAATGATTTATCCGTGAAGTCAGGAATTGTTTCATTTCTTTGAACGGTGTAATATTTCTTACCAATAACTGGTATTTTATATTCTTCATTAACGGAGAAATTGAAGGTCTTAACTGGAGTAGGTTGTTTTTGTTCAAGGTTGATTTTTAAGGCATCTTTAATTTCTTCTAAGCTTTGTTCATAATATTGGAATGTATAAACACGGCTCTTTAAATTATTAACATACATAGTTAAGTCATATCCTGTTAGGTAAGTCTTTTGAATATTAATCATCGATCCGGAATTTGCTCCAAAGATCATATTCTTACCAACATTATAGAGATTTAGCATTTCATTAGTCGACATATTAGTATCCATATTTATAGATATGGCATCTAAAATAGAATAGAAATCATTAATACTTGATAAGCTCTTAGCAGAGTTTGCGATAGCTTCAACAACTAATTGTTGATGTTGTACTCTTTGGAAGTCTCCAGCTGGTAATGTCTTACGATGACGAGCAAATGCTAGTGCTTTTTCACCATTCATATGTTGGAAACCACTTTTTATACATTGTAAGTTTTCTTTTTTGAATGAACGTTTAGAGTTTTGTTCACAGAAATCAATCTTATCGGGAACAGTTATATCAATACCACCTAAGGCATCAACAAGATCAACAACACCTTTGAAGTTAATCTTTACATAATAATCAATCTTGATATCTACTAAGTTTTGAACTGTATTGATAACACATTGACTGCCATAAGCAGCAGAAGAATTAATCTTTGATGAACCCCCATCTTTTAAACAAGCGATTGGTACATAAGTATCTCTTGGAATAGAGAAGACTGTGGCATTTAAAGTATGAGGATTAAATGTTATAAGCATTATGGTATCACCATTGAATGCGGCATTGGCATTTAAGCGATCACTCGTTGAGTCAACTCCCATGATTAGAACAGTAAAGGGATTTTCGACACTTCCCGATGATTCTATATAATCTTGATTTTTCATCTCTTTAGAATATTCATAAACGACTTTGGTATCTTTACCAATATTCTCATATGATTCATATCCTTCATACATGACAACATAGTTACTGGTAATAAAGATACCATTTAAGGAACCATCATATAATTTTTCCAATAGTTCAAAGTATGTATCATATTTTTCAACTGTTACACTTAATTTTTTATCTTTAATCATCTCATATGGTAAGACGCTTCCTTCGACATCAGTCTCTTGATTAATCATACCAACTTTAAAATCTTTATTATTATTAAACTTTGTATCATTTAAAGTTATTAAGTTAGTCGTATAAACGAGTTTATCTTTGCTTATGCTATCTAATAAGTTATACATCTTATTAATGGCTAGTGAACCAATAAGAGAAATACTTGCTACGAGCATTATAATAAAGGAAAAAGCGACAACACTTTTATGTTTTTTCGTTAATAATAATAATAAACAAAAAAATCCGTATAATAATAATAGTATTCCTAGGACACATAAGGCAATTATTCTAAGTCCAGTTTCAATATTATTTAGTAGCAGTAATGATCTAAATAGACTTACATAACTAATTAAAAATAGAAAAAATACAAATATGTAGATAAGTCGTATACTTAATTTAGTCTTATTAAATTTCTTTAGTAGGATCTTCATAATTTCTCCTCCCTATTTTCAATATTATACTACAATAAGTAATATAACTCAATTTATTTTTAGGTTTATTTTTTAGTTCATATTTGATATAATTAAATATAGAAATGAGGCACATATATGAACATGAAGAAAAGAGCACTTGCCTTTGTAATATGTCTTTTTCTTTTAGTAGCACTTTGTATCGTATATATCTTCAGTGAATTATATACAGAAAGTGATGTACCAGGGATTAAGAATACAGATGCAGTAACATTTAAAACCGAGTATGAAAGTATGAATAATAAGAGTATCGATGATGAGAGAAGTTATCGAGCAATAGAAATTCCTGAGGAAAATCCTTTTGTCTATACGACAGCAGAAGAATTAGTAGAAAAAATAGATAATAAAGAGACATTTGTCGTATATTTTGGATTTAATACATGTCCTTGGTGTAGAAGTATATTAAATAATATGATTACATCAGCTAAGAATAATAAAATTGATAAGATTTATTATGTCGATGTAAAAAATATTCGTGATACCTATGTTTTGAATGATGAACATAAACCAGAATGTACAGTAGAGGGTACAAAGGGATATTATGATTTATTAGATAGATTTGATCGCGTATTAGATAAATATGCCAATTTAACTTATTCAACAAAGAAGAAAAAGAAGACTGTTATCAAAGAGGTTGAAGTAGGAGAAAAAAGAATTTATGCTCCGAATATTATTGCTGTAAGAGAAGGTTCACCAATTGGTATGACTTCAGGTATTCCTAAGAAATTAGAGAATCCTTATGGCGATATAACAGAAGAGATGAATGCTGATTCATTAGAGCAATTTGATAATTTATTTAAGTCATTAAAACATGATTCTTGTTCAATTGATGATAAGACTTGTTAGAAAGTTAGCTTGTATAGTTAACTTTTTTTATTTATGAGTATTTTAAGTTGATTAAATGGGTTTGGTGTGTTATAGTAAACAACAATTAAGGAGATGTATTATGGAAGATTTAATAGCAATTGCTTTATTTTATAGTTATGTAGTAAATGGAAAAAGGGAATTACCGGATTATACCATTAGTGCTTTTGCTTCTGATGTACAAAAGGCATTAAGTGTACTTAGAAGTAAATATAAGATTGATGAAAAGAAATCAAGAGGATTTTATGATTCAATTCCTGGTGAGATAAATGTTAGAAGAGAAGATATTGATATTTGTCCTTTTGATCCAAGTAATAAAGAACTTGATCCAAGATCGCGTAAGTATGCTAATCAACCAACACTTTATTATAGTTTTGCTAGTATTGATCGAGACATTATGGGATGGTTTAGATGGCTTGATAATGATTTAGTTTGTGCAACATTAAGTAAAGATGCTTTAGATCATTTAAATATTAAAAGGGATAGTTTACCTATTCGAAGTATTGAAGAGGTTAGATCAGGAAAAACAAGTATATATTCTTTAGTGGAAAGTGAAGCATATGAAAAAGCTGTACGTTATTTAGAAGAAGATGGATATAGAGAACTATCTGTTGGTAGAGGTTTTCCTGAACAATTAGGAGATAAGGCTTATACATTTTATTTTACGGGTAAAAAGGATATTGATACATTGTATATTCATGATGATTCAATGCTTGAAATTATTGCTAATTTAAAAACTATATTAGATATGGAAGCATATAAAAAAGAAGTTTTATCTAAAGTTGATGAAAATGGCAAATTAAATTTAGATAATTTATGGTTAGCTAAGACAAGTTTATTAGATAAAGATAATAATGCTGTATCACATGATTATCGTGCAGTATTAAAATTAACTGGCGATGAAGAATCCTTCTATAATAGAATGGTTGCTAGTATGGAGTCAGTCTCTTCAGATGTAACGGTGTTTATTGATCTTTTAGGTGATGAAATTATGAATTTTGCTTGGCAAGGAAAATTTAGCAATAAGAAATTTGAAAGAGTAGTTGATGATATTAGTTTACTTTCGGATTCAATGGGAATGGAAAGTGCAACATTAGAAGAGATTGAGAAGCATGTTGATGAATTAAATAAGAAACCTGTTATGAAGGAATTAAAACCAGATAATGGTAATAAGTAGGAGGGTTTATGGAAAATATTATTGCTTTAGGATTATTATATAGATATATTGCAACAGGAGAGAGAATAATGTCAGAGGATATGGCAAATTCTTATATTAAAGCTGTAAAGAATGGTTTAGCAAAGTTATATAGTACATATGATGTAAAAGGAGAAGAGGATCGTTTTTCTTCATCTTATGAACTAAGTATGGATGAAGAAAGTGGGGCTTATTCATTTCAAAGACTAGATTATGATTTTGGAATGATTCTATTCTTAGTAAATAAGGATTTATTAACCTCTTCATTAAGTACTGATGCTTTAGATGTATTGGGGGTTAAGTTAGAAGATATTCCGGCAATTAAGAAAATGAGTGCTAAGGCGGAACAAATAGAAGTATTTGCTATGAGTTCTCAAGATGCTCGTAATAAAGCTGAGCAAATTTTAACAGAGAATGGATTCAGTGATTTAAGAATAGGAAATGCTATTCCATCACAATCGGGTGATAAGTCCTATAAAGTAGTATTTTCTGGTAAGCATGAAGCTTTAGAGTTAGACTATGATGCAACAAATAATAAGTTTGACAATCTTAGATTAGAGCTTGTTAGAGATAAGAGAAGAGCGGAAATAGCTCCTTCAATGGACTATGATAATGAAGTTGAATTAGAAAACCTATTAGTGGCTGATACAATATTAATGGATGGAGATATCAAACTTGCAAGAAGTAAACGTATTGTCTTTCCACTTGTTGGGAAAACACATGCTAGTTATTTTGCGGACTTTTTCGATGATAGCATTATGAGTTTATCAGGAAGTGAACCATTAAATCCTGATGATGTTAACAGAGTCGTAAGAACTACGCGACCATTAGATGAAGAAATGCAACAAAGATATGCCTCTATTGCTGATATTGAAGAGTTTGCTAGTTCAATAAATAAGCAGACAAAGATGAAAAATTTAAGACCATAATAAAAGAGAAAGAATAATTTAGTTTTTCTTTCTCTTTTTTTCTTCTTTTAATAAGGCTTTATCGCGAGTAAGTCGATCTTTTAAGATAGATAGACGATTAGATATCTTCATATCAGGGAAGGAGTTAAGTAAACGACGATGTAGAAAGTCTTTACTTTTTAATACTTCTTTTACCTTTTTAGTAATAGCTTCAGTTGAATCACATCTTATCGTACTTGAGATATTCTTTAAAGTAATAATAACATTAAAGGAGAATACTAAGTCAACTAAGAATATGACGGATAAGAAGATACACATAAACATGATAACTTGAGTTGATAGACTTTGAAGGAAGGGTAAGATAATAGGATTAGTTCCATAGAACATGACGATTCCTCCAACACCAAAAGGTATAGCAAACTCTAGACATACGCGACCATTGATATTAAATTTCATATCACTGTAGTCCCACCATCTATTTTTAAATATTTTTTCCATAACATAAGAAGTTATATATTCTAAGGTTGCACATAAAAGAATAGCTAGGAAAAATAAAACTAATGGATCATCGGAATATTTATTTAAGGTTAGGAAGATGGCAATACAACCAACACCATATATTGGACATAATGGTCCGATTAAGAAACCTCTATTGATCCATTTACCAAATTGAAATCGTGCTACGATTATTTCACAAATCCATCCGAGAAAGGAATAGATAAAAAACATTAATATTAGAATAAGTAATTCTCTCATTTATTATCACCACATAGGTATTATAGCAAATATTTTATAAATACGCTATCGAATATTTTATGTACTTTTTTTTTGTTTATGATATAATGTATGTAGAGAGTAGGTATAAGATGAGTAAGTTAAGAGATTTTTTTAATAAGCCACGTAATTTATATTATTGTGGAATTGCTTTATTGACGATTGTTACAGGATTAGTTTCCATATCATTTTCCTATTATATTGAAGAAACAGGAAATGGCAATTTTCTATCATTAAGTGTTGTTGATAATCAAATTCAAAGTGATAATTTAATTAATAATACTTTGACGGTTGGTGGTAATGAGTCAGTAACTTTTAATTTATATGTTATGAGTAATAATAATTTTGAAAGCATTTATAAGTTATTCTATAATGCTAATAAAGTAAATATAAAAGTTACAGTTGATAAAGTATATCCATCAATTAATGCTCATGATGTACAGATGTTAACGGTTAGAGTTGATAATTATACAAGTATTAATCAAAAAATTGAATTTGGTATTGTAAGTGGTTATAAGGATACTGAATTAAAAGTCGAAGGAACAGAAATAAAAGCAAATTAAAATAAGGAGTTTAGGCTCCTTATTTTTGTGGGTTACTATAATTTTTAGGTAATAAAGCTTTATGAATAAATACTTTATCTTCAAATCGTGGAGGAAGAATAACATTTTCAGATTCGATAATTTCTTCTTCTATTGGCGTATATGTTGCTTTATAAGTTGTCCAAGCATCACTATAACGAATCTTTATTTCGCCAAATCTTCGGGGAATGACGATGGAATCAATTTCTCCTAAAGAAAGATAGTTTTCATGTTTAGAAGATATTAAGACATTTCCTGTAGCGTCACAAGTTTTAAAGTCGGGATAGAAAGTGCCATTTTCTAAAAATTCTTTATATAATTCCAATAATGGACGATGTTTTTCAATTAAGAATTTATCTAATTTGGAACTTAGGTTTTTCGTCGTTAAGAGATAATCAAGTAGTTCTTCATTAATGCTGTAAGCTGGTAAAGTCTCTGTTTCTTTCTTCTTTGTTGGAAATTTTGCTTTAGCTTTCTTGTTTTCACTTTCTTTATTTTCCTTGTCTTCTTCACTTTCCTCTTTCTTCTGTTCTTTTTCTTCTTGTTGTTCAATGTATACATCATTTGGAACTTCTCTGAATTCAGTCATTTTAAATCTAGAAACAGCACATGGTTGAAAAAGAAGAGTTAAGGTTGGTCGTGTACCTTCTTCGTAAGCTAACCCATCAATTAGGTCATACTTCGCGAAATCAAGATTACACATATCTCTTAAGGCATATAACTTTTTTAAGGTTTCTTTACGAGATAAGCTACATAATTCATCGAAAGTGATAAAATCTTTATTATCAATACCTAGATTAGTAAATATTTGTTCTGGGGTTAAAATGGTATTATTTTTTAAAATTTGTTTAAAATGTTTTGAACTTATGGGTATCATATTATTCCTCCTTATTTATTATTTCTATATGGTTCTGGCAATAGGGCTTTATGAATAAAACCACGATTGATGATTCTTCCACTATGATTGAAATCAGCTGTAAGATCATAATCATTATCATCAGCGGTATATACTAATTTAAAACTATGCCAGAAACTATCCGAATTTAGATAAACTTTTATTTTTCCGAAATCACTAGGAATGGTCATAGAGTTATTAGGTTTTAAAATAGTTAATCCACGATGTTTGCTTTGAATACCTAATGTACCAGTGTAATCTTTGGCATAGAAATCAGGATAAAGTATACCAGATTCTAAGGCTGCTTTAAATTGCTTTAGTTCATCAACATAGGTTCCAACAAGTGCTATATCAAGATCAGAACCAAGATTGGTAGAATTAAGAAGATAATCAAGAATTTGTTCATTTATCGTTATGGCTGGTAAACGGCTATCATAGTCATCAGTATCAAATACGGCCTCACCATTGCGAATTTTAATTTTCTCGTTAATATCATAGCTTGCTATTTCAGCTAAAATATCTTTATATTTTTCTTGATATTCTTTTTGTTCTTTTTCTAATTGTGCTACTGCTTCAGAAGCTGCTGCTACTTTTTTAACCTTTTCGTCAATTTTATCTAAATCTTTGTCAGAGAGTGTGGGATTAACTGGAGCATTTTCATTGTCTTTGGCTTCTTCTTGGGCTTTTTCCAAAGCATTTTCATTGGCTTTTTTCTCGGTGTCTTTTTTCTCTTTTTGGGCCTTTTTTACTTTCTCATCAGCATCCATTTTTCTTCGTTCCCAGTTTAGAGGATTTTGGCTTCTAAAGATTAAAACTAATTCGGGAATATCTGTTTCACGGTAGTATATTCCTTGAACTATTCCATTCTTTTGAATGATGCTATTACCAATATTTCTAATAGTTATGAATTTTTTTGTTGTCTCTTCACGACTTTTTTCAAGTAACTCACCAATACTGATGAAGTCATTTTCACTCATATTTAATCCATAAAATAATTGATGAGGATAAATAATATCCTTACTGTTTAATAATTCTTTTAAAATCTTAATGTCTTTTGCCATTGTCGCACTTCCTTTATTTTAATTCTAATTTTCTCTTTTCTTCTATTTTATCAATTATTTCTAAACTTTCAATAAACATTTGATCTATTGCCTTACTTAATTTTTCTGTTTCGGCTTCTTGATATTCTTCATCTTCACTTATTAATCTTTCGATAGTTTTCTTTATGAGAATAACGAATGATCTATCTTGAAGAGTAATAAGTCTAGCCTTATTAAAAGAAAGCATTCTTTGTAATTCGAGATTGTAAGGATAGGTTCCGAATATTATATCATCACCACCGAGGATATATACTAAATCATCAATGATATCATTGGTTAAATTATCACGATTAGTACTATCATATTCTTCATCTGTATATTCGGGAACTTGATATTTATTGAAATTTATATTAATAGGTGGATTTATTCGACCAGCATTTTTTATGAAGTCATATTCATTGGGTGGTGAAATATAGATATTTAAATATTTTAAATAGATAAAATATTTTTTTAGTTCATCATCAGGCATCTTTTTTATATCATCAGATACTGTGAATATGGTATTCCTTGCTATAGTAGCCTCATAAGCATCACGATATTTACGATTAATAATCTCTTCTTTTAATTCTTCCCAATTGGGAGAATATTTTAAATCATCTTCGTTTATGAAAGCATTATTTTGAATAGCAATTATACTTAGAATATTGTTTAAACGTATTCCTTCAATGTAGTCTTGATTTTCTAAGAGAAGGGCGATATCCGTTTTATCATTATCTTTAGTGAAAAAGCCCATCATACGTTCATAGGCAGATTGGTCAATGATTATTTTGGCGAATTTGCTATTTTCAATTCTTCTTGCACTTTCAAGTAAACTGAATATTGTTTGATATTCTTCGGTATCAGTCTTTTCTTCAAATTCTAGATCAGCAAGTTTGATATACATTTTTTTGATGGCTATTTCAAACTCAAGAATATCATCAAGGTGGCTTTTAGTTAGCTGCTCCATTCAAAATCCCCCTTATGGGTTATTATTCTAGCATAATATGTAAAAAAATGGTATACTTTATTTAGTATTTAGGAGAGATAAAAATGAAATATATATCTTTTGTGGTTCCTTGCTATAATAGTGAAGCTTATATGGAACATTGTATAGATACGTTGTTGATAGGTAAAGAAGATGTTGAAATTATTATTGTTGATGATGGTTCAACAGATAATACAGGTAAAATAGCTGATGATTATCAAAAGAAATATCCGACAATCGTTAAAGCAATTCATCAGAAAAATGGTGGACATGGTGCTGGTATTAATACAGGGCTTAAACATGCAACAGGAAAATACTTTAAAGTTGTCGATAGTGATGACTGGGTAGATAAAAAAGCTTATAAAACCTTATTAAAGAGAATTAGAAAAATTGATTCGGATTTAATTATTATGAACTATGTATATACTTATTCAGATGGAAGAAAGGATCAAGTAATCAATTTTAAGAATGTATTTAAAGATAATCAAGAATCGACTTGGAGTGATTCAAGACATTTTAAGATAAATCAATATCTATCTCTTCATTCAATGATGTATAAAAAAAGTGTTTTGGATAAATGCAAGATTAAATTACCTAAACATGTATTCTATGAGGATAATCTATTTATCTATTGGCCACTTCCAAAGACAAGTACCATTTATTATATGAATTTAGATTTTTATCGCTATTTTATTGGAAGACCAGATCAATCAGTTCAAGAAGAACAGATGATTAAGTATAGTAGCCACCAAGTAAAGGTTTCTAAAACTGTATGTAATATGTATGATTTATCCTTAGTTGAGGATCGCAAGTTAAGAAGAATAATGCATAGAGAATGCGTACTTTTAATGACGATTGGTGTTTGTTTTTCGAGAATAAGTAGAGATGAAGAAGGAGAAAAGCAATATAAAGAATTATGGAATAGTGTTAAAGAAGAAAATCCAAAATTGTATCGAAAAATTCGTCATTTTACGATGGCTGGTGCTGTAAGTATTCCTGGTAAATTGGGAAGATTGATAACCATATATGGATTTAAGTTAGCACATCGTTTTGTTAATTTTAATTAAAGGTCTTGACTGTACAGTTAACTGGAATGTTATTATCTTTGAAAAAGGAGGAAAAATATGAAAGTTATTAGAGGACAGTATGCCGATTATGTTAAATTTAATGGAGAAAAGTATGTTGATTCACCATTAGCATTGATGATTAAAAATAACGAGTGTGATTATTACTTAATTTATAAAGAGAAAAAAATATTTTCTGATATTGTCGTTTTTCCTAAGGAAAATAATTTAATTAATTTAAATATAACTT
>CAMWQX010000012.1 GCA_947176475.1 uncultured Bacillota bacterium | reverse complement strand
ATTTAGAAGTTTCTACTAATAAGGAATTATTGGTAAATAAATTAAATGATTTAAAGACCCAAAAGAATGATTTATCTAATGAAATTAATGAATTAGAATTACAAAATAGAAAAGCTAATAGTGAATATAATAAGAAATTAAATGAGATAAAGGAACAAGAAGTAAGTATTGGAAAGATGGATATTAAGCTGGATTCGATGCTTAGCAGATTGAGTGAAGAATATCAAATGACCTATGATAAAGCGGCTAGTGAATATTTTTTAGATATGGATGAAGATGTAGCTCGTACAAAGGTAAATCATTTGAAAAGAGATATTCGTGACTTAGGAGATGTCAATGTTGGAAGTATCGCGGAGTATGAGAGAGTTAATACACGTTATACGTTCTTAACTGATCAAAGAAAAGACTTAGAGTCAGCGATAGCTAATTTATTAGAGATTATCAATGATTTAGATGAGACGATGAAGGAAAGATTTGCTGAGACTTTTGATAAGGTCAATAACGAGTTTGGTTCCGTATTTAAAAAGTTATTTAAGGGTGGTAAAGCTAATTTAATATTAACAGAACCATCAGACATGCTTACAACAGGTGTAGATATATCGGCTGAGCCTCCAGGAAAATCTTTAAAGAGCATTAATACTTTAAGTGGTGGAGAGATGACTTTAACAGCAATTGCCTTATTATTTAGTATTTTAAATATAAGAACGGTACCTTTCTGTATATTAGATGAGGTAGAAGCGGCATTGGATGAGGCGAATGTTGATCAATTTGGTACATATATTAAAGAGTATGAGCATAATTCCCAATTTGTAGTAATTACCCATAAGAAGAGAACAATGGAATATGCCAATACACTATATGGTATAACGATGCAAGAAAGTGGAGTGTCAAAACTTGTCAGTGTTCGCCTTGAAAATATAGATTAAAAGAGAAAAATAGTATACAAATATTGATTTTAATGCTAAAATTAATGTATATAGTAGTAACTATAGGCTTTTTCTTGACGTAAAACAATTTTTTTGATATTATATGACTCGTCGAAAAAAAGGTCTAGGGGTACTAGAGTGTGGAGGAAACAATATGAACGATAAGGAAACTTTAGAAACATTTTCAAATAATCTAAAAAAATTTACGGAAGGTTTTTATGCTGCTTTTTTTGAGGAACTTGATAATACTTATGATACTCAAGTTGAACTTAAAAATGCCAATAATGCTAGATGGAAAGTTGTAGGTATGTTGGACAAACATACAAGATGGTATGAAGATACTATTGCTGTTTACAATAAAGAAATACAGCAATGCGATCCTGCAACTGAAGCTGAAAAGATTCAATCTTTTACGGAAAAAATAAGAAGAGCTCAAGCAGGCTTGCAAGAAGAGCAAGATAAACAAAATAAAGTTATTCATGATTTAGATGAAAAGATTAAAGAAATAAGAACTAAAAGTGCCGAGAAAAAAGAATTAATAAAAGATAAATTAAGAGAACAATTTAAGGAAATGGATGAATATCTAGAAGTTGAATTTGTTACATTGGATGGTCAAAAAGAAGTTTCTAGAGAAATTGATGCTTTAATTGATAGATATAAACAAGAACTTAAATATCAATATAGACAATTAGCAATCCTTCAAAAGAAAGTTGAAAATGCTGAGAAAGAAGAAAAAATGGATTTCCGTATAAAGAGAGCTAAAGCGGAAAAAGAAGTAAAGCGTTTGGAAAAACTAATTAAACAATTGGGTGATTTCCAAAAGGATTATGATGAGTTAAAAACTTTACTTGCTAATGATAAATTCTTTGATAATAATACGAGAATTTATGATTCTTTCAATACTTTTGCTAATACTTTTGAAGCAGTTGATCAAACTCTTGAACGTGATTCGTTAACTGTTAATATAAAAGAAAATAGTGATGGTACGTTTGATGTTGATATTAACTGTGGATATAGATATATGGATCCTAGAAAGAATTTTGCTAGAGCAGATTTAACAAGTGCTAACATTAAAGATTTACTTGAAAGATTTGCGGCAGAATTATCTAAGAAGACTTCGTTTAAGTATGATGATTTGATTAATGGAAATGTTGTTTTAAAACACAATAATGAGTTTATTAAAAAAGATGGCTTAAATGAAATTTGTGGTGCCGTTGATAAAATTAGAACTGGCCAAATAGAAGATCTTAAGGCTGAAGAAGAAAAAGGTAAAGATATAGACAAAGACAAAGACGAAAACAACGACAAAGATAAAGACAAAGACGAAAATAACGATAAAGACAAAGACAAAGACGAAAATAACGACTTGGATGATGATTATAACAATGATAATAGACCAGTTGTTTATGAGTCAAATTTACCTGAACTTGATGCTCATGCAATGAAAGTTAATGGTATGCGTAATGCACGTTCAAAATTCTATAATGGTCTTAGAACGTGTGCTTTACTAGCGGCTACTGGATTAGGGTTTGCCGGACCAGCATTAGGTATTGGTATGGCAGGTGCTCTTGTTGCTGCAGGAGTTGGAATTGCTGGAACTGGACGCGAAGCTTATGTTAAATTTAAAGAAAATATCAAGTATGGTGCTAGAATACGTCAAATGAAGAATCTTGCCAAATTAATGAGTGCCGAAGCAGGTGCAGATATAGTATTTGATATGGATCTTGAAAAGAGACAAGCAGGATTTAAACTTAAGGGCGACGATCAGTTCTTAACGACTGATGATTTACGTGATCCAAACTTATTCCCAGAAGGTATGGATGATGCAATATTAGATGTATTTGAAAATGGTGGAAAATTAAAACGCCTTGGTAGAAAGATTAAAGGTGTTGGAACATTAAATAAATATCGTGGTTTAGGAGATGGTGCAAAATCACTTAAACAACTACGTTACAAGAACTTCCCAGTTATTACATTTGATAATGTTTCAGCGGCATTTAATGACTTTGGTGGTGTAAAATCACGAAAAGAATTGAATAATTATCAATTTGATTATAATAAGATACTTGATGCGAGAAAGAACGAACAAGAAGCGCAAAATCGCGTTGATGAAAATGATAATGTAGAGAGTGTTGATCCTTTAGATTTAGAAGGAATTGAAAATGAGTTGGAACAAGGAGCACAACAAACTCAACAACAACAAAACCCTGAACAACAAAATCCAGCGCAAGGTCAACAGCAACAAAATCCTGTACAAGGTCAACAACAAACACAAGGCAATGGTGGACAAAATCCAGTGACAAACACTGAACTTCCTCCTATCGAACTAACAGACCCAGGTGAAATCATGGTTGATCAACAAAAAGCTCAAATAACTGATCAAGCTTCTAAAATTGATGAAGTAATGTCACAAATACAAGATTCAATTTCGACTATGGATGCTAATGATCCTAACTTTAAAAATAAGGTTTGTGAAGATATAACTAGTAAGTTAATGGCTTGTGAAAATGAGTTGACGATAGAGAGTAGAAGACAAATTGTTAATATGGTTCATCAAAGTTTGAAATTTGAGCCAGAGCATATGGAAAGATTTATGCTATGTATTAGGGATAATAGATGTAGATTAGATAGTGAGATTATGGAAGATATAGCGAAGATTACAAATCCTCAATTTGTAGATACAGAACAAAGATTTGGACAGGCTTTTGCTTCAGGTGTTGATGCTTTTATTGCACAACTTAAGGATGAGTATGAAAAAGGTATTAGAAGATATACTTCTCAAGATTTGGATAGATTATTAGTTTTAGAAGGTGGAAAAGAATTATCCAAAACTAATATAGACTCTTTGAAAAATGAACTAGAGAAAATTGCAAATAATGGAAGGAGCTTATAGAATATGATAGAGGTTGGCAATATTGTTACTCTTGAAAATCAACAAGAGTATTTGTTACTAGAAACATTAGAAAAAGAAGGAAAGAAATACATATATGCGGTAAGAGTATTAGAGGATGAAACTCCAACAGATGAATTCCTAATATTCGAATCAATTAGAAGCAATGAAGAAGATTATATGAAAGTTGTTTCAGATAAAGCATTATATGATGAATTAATCGAAGACTTCAAAGATATCGTAGCTGATAAAGTGGTTGATGGTATCTTAGATGACGAAGATGACGAAGAAGAAGCCTGCATAAGCTTCTTTTTTATGTATAAATTTCCTCGTTTAGTTAATAATACTACTGAGGAGCGAATATGATGAAAAAAATAATGGCTATACTTGTAGTATCTATGTTATGTTTAACTGGTTGTGCTTTAATGAATAAAACCCCAACTGATTCAGTAAAAAAGTTTTTAAATAATTATAAAAATAATGATAAAGTGGTAGTTGATGAATTAAATGATTATTTGACAACTGAAGAGTTAAGCGATGATGAAATGAAGGATTATCGTGAGATATATTTAAGACAATATAGTAATATGAGTTATGAGATAAAGAATGAAAAAATTGATGGGGATAAAGCGGAAGTTGAGGTACAAATAACGGTATATGATTATTACAAAACTAATAAAGCATCAGGAGAGTATTTAACCGCTAATAGAGCAGATTTTGTCTCAGATGATGGAGATATAGACCTAACTAAGTATTTATCTTATAAGATAAGTAAATTATTGGATACAACGGATACGGTTGATTATACTTTAACATTAACTTTAAATAAAGTAGATGATAAATGGGAAATTGATCCTTTAACAACAGAACAGTTAACTAAATTACATGGAACATATGAATACTAGATTTTATCTAGTATTTTTTTCATATTATATAGTTGTTTGTCATAGGATTAAATAAATTAGCAATTTGTATTGACAAGTGCTAATCGGTGCTATATAATTAATTTAGCACTGGAAATTGAAGAGTGCTAGGATGTGATTTAATGGGAGAGAGACAAGAACAATTACTAAAAGAAATAGTTGAAGTTTATATTCAAACATTTAAACCAATAAGTTCGAAATCTTTAGTAGATAAGTTTAATTGTTCATCGGCAACAATACGTAATGATATGAGTGCTTTAGAAAATTTAAATTATATTGAAAAAGAACATACATCAAGTGGAAGAATACCTTCGGAAGCGGGGTATCGCTATTATGTTCAACATTTGATGGAACCAAAAGAAATGACGGGTGAGGATGTCTTAAAACTTCAAACAATACTTTCGAATAATCAACTTGTGGTATCTGATGCTATAACGAAGTGTATGGAAATTATAAGTGATATTACCCATTACACAAGTGTCGTTATAGGTCCTTCTAAGAGTAGTAATACTTTAAAGCAGATAAGTATAATACCTTTAGATGAGAGTGATGATGATTCGGGAGATAGAAGAGTTGTAGCGGTTTTAATTACCAATAAGGGAATTGTTGAGAATAAGCAAGTTAATATTGGTAAGGATATCAATTTAAGAGAATTAATTAAGACAAGTGAGATTATTAATAAGGCTTTAGTGGGAACTCCTTTAGATAAGGTAACCGAAAGACTAGAGTTGGAAATTAAACCGAAAATTAAAGATGTAATTGAACGTTATGATGAAGTATGTAATTTCTTCTCATCGGCTTTCCAAGATTTTACAATGAATAATTCAGATATTGTATTTGGCGGTAAAACGAATATTTTAGATTTTAAGGAATATGAAGAACCAGAAAAACTTAAAGATATGGTATCTAAATTGGAAAATGTGGAATTGGTAAAACACATTGAAACAAATGAACAGGGTGTAAATATCTATATAGGAGAAGAGACAGAATTTGATCCCGATGTAACGATTATTAAGACCCATTATCAAGTTGGTAATGATGAAGGAACTTTGGCAATTATTGGTCCAAAACGCATGGAATATGACAAAGTTGTAACATTACTTAATTTCTTGAAAAGTTACATTGAAAAATAAGGAAAGAGGGCATCATGGAAGAGAATAAAGAAATCTTGAATGAAGAACAAGAAACAATAGAAGTTAATGATAAAAAAGAAAATAAAAAAAATAATAAACATAAAGATAAACACCAAGAAGAAATAATAGCTTTGCAAGAACTTCTTGGACAGGAAAAAGAAAAATCAATGCGTATACAGGCAGAAATGATGAATTTCAAACGTCGTAAGGAAGAAGAGGTTGATCAGTTTAAAAAGTATGCGAATGAAGATATATTAAAACAGCTACTAGCTGTATGTGATAATTTTGAGAGAGCTTTAGGAATGGAAAGTGAAGAAAATGCGGAATTCTTAAAGGGATTTAAAATGATTTATACAAATATATTAAATATATTAAATAATAATGGTGTAGCCGAAATAGAAGCTTTAAATGCTCCATTTGATCCAAATATCCATCAAGCGGTGTTGACGGAAAAAAGGGAAGGTGTTGAAGCAGGAGTTGTAATCGAAGTATTACAAAAAGGCTATATGTATAAGGATCGTGTGCTAAGGGCTGCGATGGTTAAAGTTAGTGAAAATTAGAGAGGAAGATAAATATGGGAAAAATAATAGGAATTGATTTAGGAACAACTAATAGTTGTTGTGCTGTACTTGAAGGAGGAACTCCTACAGTTATAGCAAATGCTGAGGGAGATAGAACTACTCCATCAGTAGTAGCCTTTAAAGGTGATGATGAATTAGTAGGTGTACAAGCTAAGAGACAAGCTGTTACTAATGCTGGTAATACAATAGCATCTATTAAGAGATTAATGGGTACTAGTAAAAAAGTTGAAGCTAATGGAAAGAAATATACTGCTGAAGAGATTAGTGCTAAGATCTTAATGAAGATTAAGAAGGATGCTGAGGCATATTTAGGAGAGCCTGTAACAAAGGCCGTTATTACGGTTCCAGCATACTTTAATGATGCTGAAAGACAAGCTACTAAGAATGCTGGTAAGATTGCCGGATTAGAAGTTGAAAGAATTGTCAATGAACCTACAGCAGCTGCGCTTGCTTATGGTTTAGATAAACAAGATAAGTTACAAACTATCTTAGTATATGACCTTGGTGGTGGTACATTCGATGTATCTATCCTTGAATTAGGTGATGGTGTATATGAAGTTAAATCTACTAGTGGAAATAATCGTCTAGGTGGAGATGACTTCGATAATCGTGTAATGGATTATATTGTTGAAGAAATTAAGAAAGAGACTAAAGCGGATATCAAAGATGATAAGATGGCTATGCAACGTGTTAAGGATGAAGCAGAAAAAGCTAAGAAAGACTTATCTAATTCTACAACAACAACAATTAGCTTGCCATTTATTGCTCAAGTTGATGGATCTCCTGTTAACTTTGAAATGGATTTAACAAGAGCTAAATTTGAAGATTTAAATAAGGATTTATTTGATTCAACTTTAGATTCAGTAAGAAAAGCTTTGAGTGATGCTAAGTTAAAAAATACGGATATTGATCAAGTTGTTTTAGTTGGTGGATCTACACGTATTCCATATATTCAAGAATTAGTTAAGAAGGAATTAGGTAAAGAACCAAATAAGAGTGTTAATCCAGATGAAGTAGTTGCTATGGGTGCGGCTATTCAAGGTGGTGTATTAACTGGTGAAGTTGAAGATTTAGTATTATTAGATGTAACACCATTATCTTTAGGTATTGAAACTCTTGGAGATGTTATGACAGTATTGATTCCAAGAAATACAACTATTCCAACAAGTAAGAGTCAAGTATTCTCAACTGCTGCGGATAATCAACCTGCCGTTGATATTCATGTATTACAAGGTGAAAGAAAGATGGCAAGTGATAATAAGACACTTGGTAGATTCCAATTAACAGATATTCCTCCTGCAAGAAGAGGAGTTCCACAAATTGAAGTTTCATTTGATATTGATGCAAATGGTATCGTAAATGTTAAAGCAAAAGATTTAGGAACTAATAAGGAACAAAAAATTACGATTACTTCAAATACTAATTTAAGTGATGAAGAAATTGATAAGATGATGAAAGAAGCTGAGGCAAATAAAGAACAAGATGAAAAACGTAGAGAACTTGCCGATGCGAAGAATGATGCTGAACAATCAATATTTGCTGCTGAAGGAGCAATACGCGATTTAGGCGATAAAGTATCAGATGAGGAAAAGAAAACTATTACAGAATTAACTGATAAGGTTAAAGAGGCATTAAAAACTGATGAATTAGATAGTATTAAAGATGCTACTTCAAAATTACAAGAGAAAGCTATGGAATTAGCTGGGCGCGTATATGAAGAAGCAGCTAAGGAAGCAGATACTTCTAAAGATTCAAAAAAAGATGACAAGAATGATGATGACGAAGTAAGTGAAGCTGAATTTGTTGAAAAATAAAATCTAATTAATGGGGATTTATCTCCCCATTAATTTTGGTTATATAAATGTAGGGAAGTGGAATTATGAAAAGATGCGATATTAAAGAGGAATATAAATGGGATAATAGCGATCTTTGTACTTCTTGGGATGAATGGGTTAAACTTTATGAAGAATTACCAGGTTTAATTGATGGACTACAAAAGTATAAGGGACATTTATTAGATTCTCCAACTACTCTATTAGAATATTTTAAAGAGAGTGAGAAAGTAGAAAGAAAAATCGAAAGATTGGAATTTTTTACTTTTCTTGCATGTGATGTCGATATTAATGACAGTGATGCGCAAAAGAATGATAGTGCTATAAATACGATTATTGCTGATTATAATAGTAAAATGGCCTTTGTAATTCCTGAATTAATGAGTAAAGGTGTTGAAATTTTTGATAAATTTTGTGATGAAGAGCCAAAATTAAAACCTTATGAAAGGGTATTAAAGGAACCATTTAGATTAAAGGAACACTTATTAGATGAAAAGGGCGAAGCGATATTTGCCGATTATGATGCAGCTAGTCAAAATTATACAAAGAGTAGTCAGTTTATTCGCAGTAAAGAATTAATGTTTGAACCAATTACTTTACCAGATGGAGAAGTAGTAGAGATTAATGATAGTTCAGCGGATAAGTATTTACGTAGTGAAAATCGCGATGTACGAAGACAAACAGAGGTGGCTATGGATAAGGCTTATAGTCGCAATATTAGTAGTTTAGCCTCTAATTATATTGGATTTGTACGCAGCCATGAAATTGAAGCGAAATATCGTGGATATGAATCCCTTTTGGACAAAGTTTTGCAAGAACGACAGATACCACGCAAAGTTTATGATAAATTAATGGAATCGTTACGAAAGTATAATTATGTATATGATGATTATATAAAATTATATAAAGATACTTTGGAAATAGACGAGGTTCATGCATATGATTTATATGCTCCGTTATCTAAGAAGTCAACCAAAGAATATACGTTTGAAGAGGCCAAAGATATCATTTTAGACACTTTTTCTTTATATGGAGATTGGTATACAGAAATATTGGAAATGGCTTTTGATAAGCGTTTAATAGATGTTATGCCAAGTGAAGAAAAAGTAAGTGGATGGTCATGTGCGTATACACCATTTGATAATCCGCGAGTATTTGGAAATTTCTATAATAAAATTATGGATATTTCGAGTATGTCTCATGAATTAGGGCATTTTGTCAATCAGTATTTAACGATAAAAAATCAAATCCCATTAGAAGTTTATCAAGATACATCGACAGCGGAAGTAGCATCTTTAACTAATGAGATTGTCTTCTCTAATTTAATTATGAATAAAGAGACAGATAAAAATGCTTTATTATGTGTAATTGGCAACTTCTTAAAGATTTTTGCTAGTAACTTCTTTGGAGCAGGTAGAGAGGCAATATTTGAAGAAAGAGCACATGAACTAGTTCGTTTGGGAAGACCTGCGGATGCGGAAATATTAAATCAAGTGTGGCTTGAATCGGTTAGAGAAATGTATGGCGATACGATTAAAGATTTTAGAAGTAATACATGGGCTTGTATACCACATTTTTATATGACCAATGGTTACTATGTTTATAATTATGCAATAGCGATTATTTGCGCATGTAATGTTGCTTCAAAGATTTTGAATAAAGAAGAAGGATTTATGGATAAGTATCATGAATTCTTAAAGATAGGCTCAAATATTGCTCCAATGGAAACATTAAAAATGATTGGTATTGATTTAAGTACTGATGAGCCATATGTTGTAGCAATAGAGATGTTTGAAAAAGCCATGGAAGAATATAAGAAAATTATGAATGAGGGAGCGTAAAAATATGGCGGAGAGTAAAAGAGATTATTATGAGGTCTTAGGTGTTGATAAAAATGCTAGTGATGAGGAGATTAAAAGAGCTTTTCGTAAATTGGCTAAGCAATATCACCCAGATGTTAATAAAGAAGAAGGAGCTGCAGAGAAATTTAAGGAAATAGGCGAAGCTTATGCGGTTTTGAGTGATGAATCAAAAAGACGTCAATATGATCAATTTGGACATGCGGCATTTGATCAAAATGGAGGAGCTGGATTTGGCGGATTTGATGGTTTTAGTTTTGATGATTTTGACTTAGGAAGCATCTTTGAACAAATGATGGGTGGTGCTTTCGGAGGTAGTAGAAGCAGGGGACCTCGTAAAGCCAAAGGAGCAGATAAGGTTGTCAATATGACTTTAACTTTTGAAGAGGCTGTTTATGGAGTGGAAAAAGAATTTAAAGTAAATATTGATGATGAATGTGATGAATGTGAAGGCCATGGTGGTAAAGGTGAAAAGACTTGTAGTACTTGTGGCGGAAGAGGTAGAGTTATTACCGAGCAAAGAACAGTTTTTGGCGTATTTCAATCAGAATCTAGCTGTCCTAAGTGTGATGGCAGGGGTGTAACTTATGATACTAAATGTTCTAAGTGTAACGGCCGAGGATCCATCAATAGAGATAAAAATATCAAATTAAGAGTTCCAAGAGGTGTTGAAAATGGCGATACTATGCGTATGGCTGGTAAAGGTTCATGTGGTGCTAATGGAGGCCCTAGAGGAGATATTTATATTGAGTTTAGAGTTAAAGGACACGAAATCTATGAACGTGATGGAAGAGATATTTATGTTACTATTCCTTTAACTATTTCGGAGGCTGTATTGGGATGCAAAAAGGAAGTTCCAACAGTTCAAGGAACCATAATTACGGAAATACCTTCAGGAACCCAAAATGGGGATAAATTTAAATTTAGAGGTAAAGGAATTGATGATGAGAAAAGCGGACGTAAGGGAGATGCTTATGGTATTATCAAGGTCATTATTCCAACTAAACTAGATCATACCCAAAAGAAATTATTTAAAGATTTAAGTGGTACTAAGTTAGATAAGGATGCGGAATTTAGTAAATATAATAAATATATAGACGAATAGAAATATTCGTTTTTTTCTTGCAATGAAATAATAATACATATATAATACGATTTATAGGTGATGGAGTATGCGAAAAGTGAAACGTAGAGCATTGGGTGAAAAGAATAACACGGGAGGGGTTAAGACATATCCTGATATTGATGTTATGGGACCTTTGAGTGTACAGCAGGAAACTAAACCCGCAGTGAGTTCTATATCTGGTCAAGGCGAAGAATTAGCAAGTATAAAAAAGTATCAAGAAAGAATAAAATTCTTTGATGAATTCTTTAGTGATGATAATAAAATGCCATTGGGTAGGGTTATGGTATATTGTGATAGTTTTCCAAGAAAATATGCAGTTGCTAGGTTTGATTATGGAAAATTTAAAACGAATAATACTTATCTGTTTGCACCTTTTTCTATGCCGATTCCTATGGAGGGGGATGATAATGGATTAGAAGATTATTTTCGTTATTTATATGTTAGTCTGGTTGAAAATGTAGAATATTTTGAAGGAATTGCTGATGAAGAATTTCAAGCGATGATTAAAGCATTATTTATTTGTAAGGATTTGGTGATTGCTAAGCGCGATTCGATTGTTTGTTTAACGGATCAGAAAAATAGACTTTATTGGCTTGAAAAAGATATAGTACCAAGTATAAGCATGGAGTATTTAGAAACGATAAAGGCAAGATATGAAAAGGCAACTGATGGAAAAATAAATCAACCTGATTTTGAAAGTTTATATATGTATTTTAAAGAAAATCCTAATCCTGATATGAAAGTTTTAAAATTAGAAGAGGCAAGTTCTAATCCTTTTAAGTTTTTGTAGGTGAAAAAATGATTGATATATATGCAAAAGTAAAGAAGAAAGATGATAAAAAAATTGCCTATGAAATAAGTCAGGATTATGAAGGTGTATTTAATGACTTTTATAATAAGTTAAAAGATAATGAAAATATTAATTGGGATTTTTTTTTCTATCGCTTGAATAAATTAAAGATTATGCCAACAAATAATC
>CAMWQX010000011.1 GCA_947176475.1 uncultured Bacillota bacterium | reverse complement strand
AATGAAATCCAAAATGGTGGTAAAGATAAATTCTTAATTTCTACACCTGAACAACTTGGCATTATCAAACATATCTATGAACAAAACAAAAATAATGAAAATGCCATGGAAGCTTTCAAAAATGTCATAATCCAACAATTTATTGAAACTCCAACAAACTATGTCACCTATATGCGTGTTTTAGCCAATGGTGCTGGTGAAGTTATGGGAGCAAACTTAAAATGCTCTAAAACGGATTTTGAAAAAAGTGAATTAAAAAGTGATTTTGAACGGATCTTCTTAGATCCCAATTCCAAGTACTATCTAAATACCACAAAGATGTTCAACTACTACTCTGGTGGTTTAGAAATCGGTCTAAGTCAACCA
This sequence comes from uncultured Bacillota bacterium, assembly GCA_947176475.1. Lineage (GTDB taxonomy): Bacteria > Bacillota_I > Bacilli_A > RF39 > UBA660 > CAG-582. Next base: position 12,173 of record CAMWQX010000011.1, on the reverse strand, counting down.
AAATATTCGGATGATAAAAGAGACATACTTATTGCTCATGGTTTTGATATGGATGATTTAAGAGTACCTGATGAAGTTGCTGATGTTGTAAAAAATATCATGATTAAATGCCATGAAGAAGTCGGCGTAATGTGTGGAATTGATTTCATGCTTAATGCTGCCGATGGACATTGGTACTATTTAGAAAATCAAGCCTTTCCAGCTATTGAAGAATGGGCAAAGCCTAAAGGCATAACCATTCCTGGAAATCATAAGATAAGTGGATATATTCATTATAATGAAATAGAATTACAAGCTCGTGAGGAAGCATTAAGAGCTACTATTAATTATCGTAAACAAAATAGTAACAATGGTGTCTCACCTGTTACATTATCCATTAAACCACCAAAAGAAAACAACTAGTAATAGTTGTTTTTATTTTTCTATATTCGGAAATTTAAAAGTTTTAAAATTAGCATCAATATTTTTCTTCCATTTAGTAATGAGTTTTTTATCTTTCTTTAGCATATCTAAGAATTTAGCAAAATCCTCTTTATTATTAACTAAAAAACCGAAATTGTTATCAACAATAAATTTACCATTATGCGTTTCCTGTCCTGGAATCGGATCCAAGGCCACAAATGGAACCTTCATTGTCAATGCCTCACTCGTCATTAATCCACCTGGCTTACCAAAAACTAAATCACTGATACTAAGTAAATCTTCCATATTATCAACAAACTTTAACGTAACCCCAAACTTTGAACTAGCATCTCCAATAAATTCCGCCTTTTTAAATAATTTCTTATTCTTACCTGCAACGAAAATATAAGAAAAATCATACTTTAATTCCACAAGTTTACTAAAGTACTTTAAAGCATTATCATAGCCATTTCCTCCCCCACAGACAAACAAAAATATTGGTCTATTAATAGGAAGTTCCCATTTTTCACAGTAAATCTTTTTATCAACCTTTTTATTAACGATAAATTTACTCTCTACCGGAATTCCCGTCACTACTATCTTTTTTTCGTTAATTCCTAAATCAACCATTTCCTTCTTTAATTCCTCTGTTGGTACCCAAAAAGTATCGACAAATTCATGTGCTACTGTAAACATCCTATGAATACCATAATCGGTCAATACCGATATCAATTTAGCTCTAAACAACTTTCTATGTCCTGCTATTACTCCCGTCGGACCAACTTGTGTAGATATTATAATATCAGGATCAATCTTTAAGATTTCTTCCTTGACCCTTTTAGTAAAGAACAATTTTATACAAAAATTATAAAACCAAGATATTTTAAAATAATTTCGATACATCTTATCTTTATAAATCTTTTTCCTTAAACCTCTAAGTCTTGTTGCTAAAATCTTTCCAACATTGGCAAAGACTTTATTAACAAAAGGTCTCCCTAATGTCAAAGGATCCATAAAAAAAACATCTGCATCCTTATAATTATTCATTATATATTCCTTTATTGCTAACGCTGCCTTATAATGTCCTGTTCCATAATTAGTATATAATACTAACACTTTCTTCTTATCTTTTTTCATAATTCCCACCATATACATTATTATACCTTAAATTTTAGCATAAAAAAACAATTAATAACTTAATTGTTTTATATCAGTCCCATTTTAGCTGTTACCAACACGACTTCTTCATCATTTTCTTCTGAAGCGGGTAAACTATTTCCCTTAATTTTATCCATTGTCGCTATATATAAAGCATCTATTACTTCCTTTGTTTTTTCACTTTTAATAATGGCTTTTTCGGTAGATAACTTCCAACAAGCACCATCTAATTCCAAAGGAATTGCTTCTTCCAATTTATTCTTATATTTATCAACTAATTTGTTCAAAAGATTATGTAGTACTGCCATTTTATCATAATCAATAGATTCATTTTTTAATTCTTCTGCAACTTCAATAATTGTATCAATATATTCTTCTAATGTCATAAGTTATCCTCCTTTAAAATTTAATTCTATTTTTACTCATAATGCTACTTAAATGTAAAAATTCTTGAGCTGTTGGATAAGCATATTTATCCTTTTCTATAATTTGTAAAAATGCATACTTTTGATCTTCACGTAACAGAACTTGAAAGACTTTATTATTATATTTAATTATTTGTACCTTTTTATATTTCATTAGAGAATTACCTTTGATTGTTCATGCAAAGTAAGCAGCATAGCATTCGGAAAATCAATATTCTTACTTTCCTCATCTTCAGCTTCTATCGCCAATTCCAATTTTCTTTCTGTATCGTCTTTTTCTGTTATGCAAATATCCTCTGGTTTAAATAGCATATCTCGTGTATCTTCTGTATAAACTGCTTCCATAGCTGCATCGACCACTAAACCATTATTATCTCGTAAAACTGTATGATAATGTGTTCCTTCAAAATATGAAGGTAATAAAGAGGTTACTAACGTACACTTATCATGATGATTCATCAATTCCCAAGACATTTGATGACAAAATCCAGATGTTTTATATTTATTAATTAAATTTAAAGCACCTTCATTATTATTTAAATAAACTCTTGATGGATAAAAGGAATAATCACCTAACTCATCACTGTGGATAGTTATTAATCCTTTTTGAGATTGATCAACTGTAATTCTGTTAATATATGGGCTAATAAGGGAATAATTAACAACATCAGAAGACACATTTGTATGAGTATCTTTTCCGATTAATGTCATTGTATCCATAATTTCAGAAAACATATCATATCCAAAATTATCTAATAATTCATAAAAATATGGAATATATTTACGATTATAATTAAATAAAACCCATTTAAGAAAGTAAAATACTGAAGCAGGATCATCATGATTTACTTGATATGCCTCCATTAAACCATCAGCACTAACACCTGTTTCTTTCTTGAATGCTTCTACAAATTCCCTAAATTTTATACGATTACTTATTTCATACTGTGTTTGATACTTATCATATATCTCATTGTATCCCATAATAAAAACCCCTCTTTAATTGAGAGGTATTATATAAGATTATCTAATATTTGTCAAATTAATTAATATTTCTTTTGCATTATAACTACTTTATCTTGATAAGGATTATTTCCTCCATGATTTACCCCAACTCTTGGAGTACGAACATCAATAACTTTATATGACTCCCCATCAAATATTTCGGGAATATTTTCTTCATTCTTAAAATAGGCGATTAAACTTCCATCATTAACCAAATGTTCCATATATTCACGAATTAACTCTTTGGCAACTTTAGCATCCCTTTGCATTAATTCATCACCCATATTAATTATGCCATACAACTTATCTGGTATCTCCTCAACAAAGTTTACCTTTGCTTTCATAACGCGATTCTTAAATTCCCTAAATTTACTAGTTTGATACTGTGGTGAAATAGCTGCCGAATCTCTTTTATCATATTTTAATTTAAAGACATCAGCATTTTCTCTATTTTGCAGTAGGCTATCAAAGAAAGCCCAAACTCTCGGATTGTTCCCTTTTAGATTAGAAATTCTTCTTGGAGTGAGAGAATCTCCAAAGAAATCATATAACTTCTGCGGTCCTCCTCTCATGATAATCTTTTGCAGTTCAAAAACATAAGCATAAATATCTTCCATTGCCAACACATCTATTGTCTTATGCTTGGCTTTAATATGCGCATATACTAAATCTAATATTGGGGAGGTTATTAACACTCCTTCTTTTCCATTATCCATTTCATTTAAAGATTTAACTAAATCATAAGCATTAATCTCTGGAGAGCCAAATTCTTCATTTATCTTTCTATATTTTAAAGCATCTTCTCTTCCTTTTTGCGCAAAGCCTTCCCTTCTTCTATTCTTTTTTTGATAATAATCAAAAGCTACTGGTTCAATCAATTTTAATACTCGTAACTGATTTTTACCTGACATCATTTCTCTCGAAGTTATACCAAAATAATTTCGCACTTTCTCTAAATCATATTTAGGTAAATTATAAGGATTTTCTCTTATAAATTTTTTAGCTTCATCCGTCGTCATACCATCAAATGAAAAAGTACTCATCCCTCTTCCTTTCATATACTCATTAATAACAAAAGTTGAAAAATGTCTTCTACCAAATACCGGACTTGTTTTACGCAAAGTCCTAATCGTTCTTTCAAATAATTTTTGATTACTTGCTGAATAGTTATCTTTATTGGCAAGATAAAATTCTTCTAAATCATCAGCATCCATCTGTTTAACTTTGCGAATTCCATCACGGTATTTCAAAATGGCCGTCATTAAAAGATAATAATGGGTACTCGCATTTCCCTTTTGGTCTAAGACTTCTTCATCGTCAATGGTCGATGCTCCACCAGGTCTTAACCCATCTTCTCCACTCATTCGCAAGTAATACTTATAAGCCACATCAAAATTGCCATAAAATGGTAAATCGGGATTATGAATGACCTCTCTTGCATAATCATAGTCAAACTTCTTAGCTTTGGGATTCTTCAAAAGATACAATACCTTTCTTTCAAGCTTACTAAAATAAGAATCCATAACGGCTTTACTTAATCCCATCTTTTTGGCAATATCACCAACCTTCATATTATCACGATAGCGCATGATAATTATTTTTCTATAATATTCGCCAAAGTATTTCAAAATAGGTTCAATATCAACCTCATAGATAATTTTTTTATCTAATTCACCCGCCTGATACTTCTTTATCGAAAGAATTGCTCGATTTATTCTTCTTATTATACTTCCGTTGTTTTGATCATATTCGTCACTTAATTCTGCGACTGTCCAATATTTTCCATCTAATCCTTTAACAGCTGCTAAAAGATCCTTTTCATAATCAGTTATTGGTAAATGCGGATCTTTTAATAACTCTCTAATTTCATCCTTTGTATATTCCGAAAATTGGGCATTTACCATTCCCAATACATGACCACACAAAGAACGATTAATATGATCAATTTTATTGCTAAGTTCATATTGTTCATATCCAAGTTCTAGAGCAATATCAGCTTGTTCTAATCTTTTTCCCTCTAGATTATATTCACATATTATGCCATACATGTAGGCAACTATTTCTCTTTCCTCTTCATCTAAAACTGAATCACAAATCGGACAAACCACTTGATATCTTATATCCTTTATCGTTATTACTTTTTTACCATTTAAATAAATATATTTATTCGTAAAGTTTTGCATTAATGAACCAATATCAATATCTTTTATTTCATCTCCCAATAGATATATGACATCATCAGGCATAAGACCTTCATCAGTTCTAAGGCGAATAACCTTCTTCTCTAAAGGTGTTAAAAAATATTTATCAAAAACATTATCTACCAAATAAGGTTCGTAAACAGGTATATCCACCATACCATAGTCCCAAAAATCCATTTTTCTCGCTGCTTCTGTTAAAATATTTGATACTCTCGTCGTATCTCTTATTCCCATGATATCAACTATCTCTTTATAAGTTTTACCCTCTAAAAAGTATAATCTTGAAGCTTCTCTTGTTTCCGGTGTCATTATATATCTTTCATCATTAATATATTTTGCATATCTTCTTGGATTCGAATAATTATTCATAACATGACGTCCCACATAAATATCTATCACTCTATAATTAATATTGTGATATTTATCATGCATCGTTATATAATCCATCCCATACATTTCCGCCATCTCAACTAAAGTATGTTCGCGCATGCCATTAAGCCCATATTTAAGCGCCATTATTTTCTGTTCTTCATCCGTAAAGCGATATCTCGTACCATATATGATTTTTTCCACTGCTTCTTTGGGAATAAAATATGTTCCAAACTCATCTAAATTGTAATAGAGTCTTTCAAAAAGATTAAGGTAATATGCTGCACTTATTTTCTCTCCTTTAGGAGCAGGTCCATCATAGCCAGATTCCTCCTTAAAAAATGTCTTTTTTAAAAGTTCAATAGATGGAGACACGTATTTATCTTCATTATCAATCATAACTTGATATAATTTTTTCTTATCTATATAAGGAGAATCTTGATAATGTGAATTAATAGCATTAATCTTCGCTCTTGTCTTCTCAATTATACTTGGATGAACAGTTTTTATCGATTGATCAAAGTATAGGTCAAACAGTCTTCTATCTCTTTCACTAAATTTTTTTTCATATAAATCGCCGACCATTTGACGTGCTTGTTTGTAACTCATATTTTTAATAATTCTAACTGTCACTTCTATAGGATTAAAAGTTGGTTCAAGTTCAAGTATTTTATTATATACTTTTGATGCACTTTTTTCGCTAACCAAATCCAAAAATCTATTTCTAGCATATTGTGAATCAGTAACTAAATCCGAATATTTAGTTACTATTTTTTGAACGCGTTTTTTTATTTCAATATCACTCAATGCTAGTTTTTTAGCAACAACACTTACATTAACCTTTTTATACCAAATATGATAAAAGATATAATAATCTTCTTCGTTTATATTTTCTTTTAATTCAGATAAAATAACTACATCCTCAACACTAGTAGGAATAAAATTTTCCTGCATAATACTTTTTATTGATAAATTATTTTTTTTAAGTCCATTAGACTTCAATACTGCTCTTGCTTTATTAATAGCCTTGCTCTCCACTTGCCTAATACGTTCACGTGTAAGTCCAAAGACCCCTCCCACTTCTTCCAAAGTTTTAATTTCATTAGCTAACAATCTATAATAAACAATATAATATTCATAAGGAGTCAATGCTTCTTTTAGTACATGCATATATATTCGCTTATCAACTTCATCATCTAAATTTCCATAACCAATCTCAACATCAGGAATAAAGTTCTCTAAAGAATCTGCCTCTTTATCTCCATCATCAAGTTTTTCATCTAAACTGCGAGGATTTAAGACATTATGTTCAAAATTGACTAAAGCACGATAAGTCTTATCTGTAATCTTATATCTATCTTTAACAACTTCCGCAGGAGGTTCAACTCCATGTTCAATCATATATTCTTTTCTAAATTCCTTAAATTTATGATATGTTATTCTAACCCATGATGGAGTATGCATTAGATTATCTTTTTCATTTATGGATCTTTGAATATGCGTGAATATTGCCCGATATGCATATGTCGAAAAATAGAAATTCAAACTCGGATCATATAGATCAACAGCCTTCATAAGACCAAGATTTCCCTCTTGAATCAAATCCAAAAGTTCCATTCTACGAGCATATCGTAACAGCTTTTTAGCTATTACAACTACTAGACGCAAATTATGAACAATAAGCAATTCCCTTGCTTCCATATCGCCATCTTTATATCTTTTGGCCAGTTCTAACTGCTCGGGTCCTGAAAGCATACGGTATTTTCCTATCGATATCAAATATTGTCTAACAGCATCTAAAAGAACGGTATTATCTTCCATACCCTCTAAGAGTTTCTCATCGCTTATATCATCATCCGTGACTTCTTCTACCTCTACTTCTTCCAGAGCTGCCTCATCCATTGGATCAGTTTCCTCTTGCGAGTCTAGTTCTTCCTCGTATGAATCAGATTCGACAAGTAGATTTTCTGAGTTTTTTATCTCATCCATAGCACATCCACCATCTCAATAGTTTATTATATCCTAAAATCCACCATATTACCATAAAAAAACTCACATTAACTGTGAGTAAAAGTTCTATTTATCATCCATTGCTGAAAATAAATTAATCATAAATTTTTCCTTATCGGCATTAGCTTTAGAAATCATTACACCCTTATATGTTGATAACTCAGCTACGTGTCCTTCAAGTAAAATATCTGTTGGCATTATTGTATCTAACATAACAATATTTTGTTCTTTATATACAATATATCTTAATTTTACTTCTCCATGTACTTGCGTAAACAAGTGATCACTTGGTAATTTAAGTTCATAGGTTTCCGTCTTCTTCTTTTGATCTGATGACATTAATTCCCCAACAAATTTACCATTACGTAATGATGGATAGTATTCAAAATTAAGTTTCTTAAATGCTAACATATTATATTTTTTTAATGCACGTTCCAATTTACGAAACTCATTTTCATTAATATAATCAAGAATAAATCCCTTCATAAAAATGTCCCCCTTATTCCTTAATTACATATTAATTATATCACTTAAAATCATCTATTGTCAATTTAGAGTAAATGATATCCCCATATGTGACGTTTAGTTTACCACAATTGATATTCATTTGTCAAATTTACCCAAATTATAATCAATTATAGTTCCTTTTTTACCTTTTCTAAAACCTTATAACGTAAGCTTAAAATATCCTTTTTTTCCTTAATAAAAGGAATAGTTCGAAGTAAATTCTCAACTCTTTTTAGAGATTCTTTTTCATCACTTTCCTTAATTGTCGATTTTAAACTTTCAAGTAAGGCATCAATCTTCTCATCATCAAGGGCTTGAAATTGCTTATCAATCAGTTCAATCATTTCTGATGTTTCCATCTCACGTGGTGAACATTCTTTGCCATAAATAAACTCCAATAACTCAGCATAAGTCTTTGCTAAATTCTCATCTTCTAAAGTCTTATAGGTATTCCTAAATTGCAATTTTAACTGAATTTTACGTCCAAACATATTATATATAATCATAACAGCAATGATAGCTGCCACATAATAAGACACATGATGTTCCTGAGCCCACAAGCGCACATTCTTCAACACTTCTTTAATTTTACTATTCTTCTTATCAGTCGCCCAATCATCTTTCTCTTCTTCTCTATCTTTGTCAGTTTCATCTTCTTGATTTTTATCATTAGACGACATGTTTATATCATCATTTTGTTCAGTCGCCCAATCATCTATTTTCTCTTGTTGCTCTTCACCAACCTCATCACTTGAATTAGAAGGTGATTCTTCGTCAAAATAATCTAGAAAATCAATCACTTGCCCATATGGATTCATCGCCCATACATAAGCTTCATTAGTTAATAAACTTTCATCATTATTTTCATTTTTATAGCCTACAGTATATACAAATCCTTCATTAGCCATTGTTGTCAATACTGCTGCTAAATTGATATCAATACTATCTAAAGATGCTATTTTTTCATAAAAGTCGGTTTCATCTGTTTCTAATGTTGGAGCATATAAAGGATATTTAGTAAAATCTTTTGAAGCAATTGCATCATTAATCTCTTCTCTTGTTGCATGTTCATCTAAGCCAAGGCCCCTAACTATGGCCTCTTTTGCTTCGTTTTCTGTAATATTCTTCGTATAATCACGCTCATCTATATTGTATTGATCTGACACCTGAGATGCCCTTTCACTTAAACCATATACAAAGTAAGACATTGGCATTTCCATTGATTTAAAAATTTCTTTTTCTTCTTGTGATAATCCCCACCAGTTATGATCATACCACTCTTCATCAATTACAATGCACTTCGACTCATCTTTTTCATCTTTAATAATAACTTTCGCTAAAGCGTATTCGTTTCCTATTGGACAAGCTTCTAAAGGTAAACGAAAGAATGACTCATCATCGATATCTTCAAAATCTTTTTTATCAATTGGAACCTTTATCTGAAATAATGGTTCACAATCCACAATTCTACTAAAACGAGCTGTACAATCGCTTAGATAAAACTCTAACTCTCCACCATAGAAATGAGCTCTACTAGCATATTGATTCATAAAGTATAAAGGTCTCTCATCATCCGTAAACCACTCAATTTCAGCAACCTTTTTAGGTCCTCCTTGATTTCCATACTCCATCTCGTCTTGAGCATAGTTAAGAATCTCATCTTGCATATCTTTAGGAAAAAATTTCTCAATCATCTGCCTAAAACGACCAAAAAGATTCTTTTCCATTTCATATGACTTACCGTAAGTAGATTCAACACTATCTAAAAAACTATTATAATTATCAATAAATCCATTAAGAAAAGGTAAATGATTCGGTATGAATCTTAGTAAAAAAGCTAAGACAATAGCTAAAAATACGGAAAAAATTGCAATAGCATATTGCTCTCCCTCTGCCATAAATTTTTGCAGTCTTGTTTTTATCCAAGGTACCTTCTTATTATGTTTAGTCGTTATATACTTTTCATATATATAATCATAAAGAGAATATGGTTCTTCACTTATCAAGTCTTTTCTTGGTCTTTCTCCCAATAAATGAAGATATAAAAGAGCCATTTGATTTATCTCCTTATTATCAAGTGATGCATTAGCACGTTCCTCTAAACTAGAAAAATCACTTGTTCCTAAATAATTATATAAACTAATAATATTTCTACTTATTAGATTACCATTAGCATCAGCTACACTAACTCTTAAAAAAGCATCCCCTAATTCATAAGTTTGATATATTTTCCCATATACACGATCACGAGTTATACCTTCATCATTAATATGTAAATTCAAGCGTGCTTTTAAGCTTCGCAATAATTCTAAAGCATTATTATTATATTTAAAAGTATCAATAGCATCTTTTACAATTTGATCACTTATCTTATCTTTAAAAGAATATATATAATCATTATCAAATTTATTATTTTCCAGTTGCATGATAATTAACTTTAAACCATATATATTTACCCCAATTTGCAAAAAATCTTTTACATCAGAGTCTTTATGCCTCATAATCTCTGAGTGATATATATTCTTAAAATTGCTTAAAAACTCTTTTCCCAAGTAACGTCTTAAGAAAAATTCATCAATATATATTTCATTAATTCCATACTTCGAACAGAAAGCCTCAATCTTTTTTAGATTTTTTATCAAATCTTCTCTTGATGGTCTATGAGTTTTACCATCAACTGCTGCGTGATAATCCCCATATAAAAGTCCAACTGTTCTATTTCTTTCTTTTACATATATATCCTTAGTACGATATAAATCCACAGGTATTCCCAAATAATCACGTATTTCATCTTGAGCCGCTTTTACTTTCTCAATCGGAGCAAATGAATTCTTTATCCTTCTTAAAAGTACTAAATAAAGATAAACTATCCTTGAAAGTATCAAAGCATGAGCTTTTATCGTTTTTCTTAAAAAACTATCCGGAGTTGCATTTCGTTTTTGGGAAATTACATCATATAAATCGCCTTTTCTCTTAATTAATAGCAAATCATCTCTTATAACTATTTCTTTTTCTAGTTCTTTTACTCTTTTGAACAAATGCATTATATTCATTTCTTCACCGATACATTATCTCTTTCAATATTGAGAACTTTTTTTCTTATTTCTTCCATAGCTGTAGATGCCTGTTCATCATGCATTTTTAAGAGAAATTGATTTATCCTATGACGATAAATATTATTGATATAATCCGCAATATCATCTGGCATTATCCATTCTCTTCCAGCTACATAAGCATGTAATGCTGCCATTTTCATTGCAAATTGATGCCCACGAATATTCGAACTTCCAAATAATCTTTGATTCGAGAAAGTTTTAGTATCTAATTCGCGAGTGGCTTCCATTATAACTCTTCTATCTTCTTTATCAAAAACAAAATCAGCTACAGCTTTTGAAGTCACATCAACGACATTTTTTAAATCAAAGTTAGCTTTTTCCACTACTGCCTTATATTCAAATAAAACTTGCTCTAATTCTTCAAAAGTTAAATCTTCCATATTAATACTAACGTCAAAGCGATCATATACAGCTAGAGGTACATCAAATATACCGGCTATCTCTGAATCATTCTGTGTAGCAATTACATAAAAATCCGAAAATCCCACTTCTCCCGATTCACAAGTTATTTTATTATCAGCTAGCAGCTCAATAAGAACGGATAAAACCTTTCCACTAGCACGATTTAATTCTTCAAGTTGAAGTGTTTGAAGCGTATCCTTTTTATTAATAATAGCAGCTAAAATATCACTTGGTAATAAATCAGACGTAATAGATATCTTCTTTGAATCAAAATTCCTTGCTATATTATTGGAAATAGTTGATTTACCTGTACCTGGCATTCCCATAAGCAATATATGACTATTCTTATCACATAACAAAGCCGCTGTTATTACATCTTTTGCTTTCTTTTGTCCTACTAATAAAGTATCTAAATATCCCCTTACTTGTAAATAATATTCTTTAATTTGATCCGTATCTACAGCCATAATATCCCCCACTTTTTCAAGTTGTATATGTTATCATATATTAAAAATAAATGCAAACTTTTATAAAAAAACATAACTAATCATATTATTAAGTATGGAAGAAAATAGAAT
>CAMWQX010000010.1 GCA_947176475.1 uncultured Bacillota bacterium | reverse complement strand
CTATAATATACATTACCGAATTATTCCCATTTTACTTGTTTTTTTTCATAAAAAAAAGACTTTTCTAGTCTTAATCTAAATCGACCTTATCCAAATCATCAATTAACTCGGATTGTTGATCTAATAAATTTTTAATTCTTCTCTTATAGGTAATGATATTTCTTCTTAATCTTGCTGCATCTTCTTCTAAATGTTCGGCTTTCAATAGAGCATCATTTATTATGCGATTTGCATTCTTCTTGGCTTCTACTAAGATTAAGTCACTTTCGTTTAATGAATTTTCTTTATACTTATTAGCTGCATCTTGAGCAATCATAACAGCTCGATTAATCGTTCCTTCCATATCTTTATAATGTGCAAGTTCCTTATTCAAACGATCAATTTCTAAATCCTTTTCTTTCATTTTAGTAATCATATCATCAACTTGTACAATTACCTCATCGACAAAAGCATTTACTTGTTCAACATTATATCCACTAAAACTTTTATCAAATTTTTTCATTACATCACCCCAAAGAGTTTACTAACTACTTAAAAGTCTATTTCATCTTCTATTTTAGCTTTTTTCTTCTTTTCCTCTTCGTCACTTATACGACCCTCAACATCGACATTCTTAGGAGTACAAAGATATATTCCATTTCCTAACTTTTGAATATCTCCGTTAATAGCATATAAAGCTCCACTTAAAAAATCAATTATTCTACGAGCTTGATCATTAGTTACTCTCTTCAAATTGACAACAACCGAATTTTTTCTTTTTAAATGATCAGCTATTTGTTGTGATTCCGAATAAGCTCTTGGTTCTACTAAAACCATCTTATTTGTACTATTTTTTTTGCTAACACTCGCTTCTTCTTCATATGATTCATCTTCAGTATCAACTATTTCCTGATCATCTTTAGGAAATATCTTTTCCAAAATGCTCATATTAACACCTCCATACGTTTACTATATCTCTATAATATCACATTTAGGCATTTATAGTAAACCTTTTTTGCTATTCTTTGTTGTTTTTATATTTTATTTCAAATGAGGTTCTCTTTTACTATCAGGTTCTTCTAAACCCTCTGCATTTTGCTTATTAATTTCTCCCATATAATGCTCATATAACTCACAATAGGCTTCTACTGCTTCCTCATATTCTTCTGTGCCTTCCCCATAAAAGTCCGGATTCTCCATATGATAAGTCGCAGGCATTGAAGGTACTTCCACCGACAACTTCTTTTCTTTGCCATCTGATAAGTTTTCTTCTTTGGCATCTTTTTCTTCACTGATAAGTTTAAAATCGCCATCTATTATATTGGAATCAACCCATTCAATGGCTTTACTGTCTTCTTCTTTATGTAACCGAGACTTTGCTTCTCCCTTGAATAATGCTAATTCAATTATCGGTTCATATTGATACCCTGGCACCAAAAATGTAACAACCAAATCCGCAAATGTTTTAAATTTATGACCATCAAAAAATCCTTTAGTCATATATGTTCCCTTATAATTATTTTTATAACCCTTTTCTTTCTTATACTTCTCATATTTTCTATCAAAAACCACAGTTGTAATCATCGAAGTAGGTATAAGTAGATAATAGGCCCAAATCATCAGTTTATACAACGATATACCTAGCATAAACACCATCCCCCTTTTCTAATTTTTAGATTGCTCTCCTCCTAAAAGTAATTTTATTTCTTCTTCAACATCTGTACCCTCAAGTCGGGCCTTTTCTTGATAAGCTTCTTCCAACTCCGCTAGTAATAAAGCAATTTTCTCATCTGGCGTATATTCCCTAAAAGTTCGCACTTGGCAAATTGCCGAACTTTTATCTTGTAATCTTCTCACTGCTACCACTTTCTCTGGTAAAGCTGGATCACGATAAGTCCCTTCAATTTCTGCTCTTACTTCTTCATATTTTCTTTTTTTCTTACTTAAATATTCTTCATATTTCATTTGGGCTTTACGTGTTTTTAAAACTCTTAAAGCCAATTTTTCATCTTTTTCCTCACTCAAATCTAAAAGATTTTTAACTAGTTCAATTGGCTTAATATCATCACTAGTGACAGATTCCTTGGTTATATCATTATCTGATGATTTTTCAAATGATACCAAAGGACCTAACCAAACAAGATTGACAAATGGTATCATTGTTACCGCCCAAAAAAGCACTGACCACTTGCCCTCTCTAAAAAAATTATTAAACATTAAACTATTCTTTAAATTGACATATCCCAAACGTCTCTTTTTTCGCTCATATAAAATGTTATATGCTCCAAGAGAACCCAAAGATAATACATAAGAACTAATTATTGATAGTGTTAACATACATCCACCTCTTGGTTTACTACTATAACAAAAAATCCGCAAAAAAACTAGTTTTTATCTATATAAAGTGCTATTTTTTCACTAATTTAATTAACTATATGGCATTTTTCTAATTATCCTTCTTAATAAAGTACATATTCTAGCAAAAAAAGAATAGGTATTAAAATCCTATTCTTTCTAAGACATAATCTTTTACTTCATCTAATTTTAAAGTAATTTGTTCCATTGTATCTCTATCTCTTAAAGTAACAGTTCCATTATTGATTGTTTCATCATCAACTGTTAGACACCAAGGAGTACCAATGGCATCAGCTCTTCTATAACGTTTACCAATATTAGCTGTTTCATCATAACTTGTCATGAAATACTTACTTAATTCCTCATATATTTCTAAAGCCTTTTCCGCATGATTCTTTTTAATTAATGGTAAGACATTTACTTTAAATGGAGCTAATGCGGGATTTAACTTTAATAATTCACGTGTATCACCATTATCTAATTCTTCAACGCGATATGCTTCATCAAGTAAAGCAAGAACTGTTCTATCTAATCCATAAGTTGATTCAATTATATATGGAATAAACTTCTCATTAGTATCTGGATCTAAATACATTTGTGATGTACCAGAGTACTCTTGGTGACGCGATAAATCATAATTCGTACGATTATGTGTACCATTTATCTCGCCCCAGCCAAAACAAAACTCATATTCAATATCACAAGCCTCTTTAGCATAATGTGCTAACTTCTCATGATCATGATATCTTAACTTTTCTTCCGGCAAACCTAAATCCATAAAGAACTTCTTACCATATTCTTTAAAATAAGCATAAAGTTCTGAATCATTACCTTCCTTGCAGAAAGTTTGATATTCCATCTGTTCAAATTCAATAGTTCTAAATGTAAAATTACCTGGTGTAATCTCATTTCTGAAAGCCTTACCGATTTGTCCAATTGAGAATGGAAGTTTGGCGCGCATCGTTCTTTGAACATTTAAGAAATTGACATACTCACCTTGCGCATTCTCTGGTCTTAAATAGACTATATTCTTTGAATCATTCGTAACACCTCTTTGTGTTTGGAACATCAAATTAAATTGTCTTATATCCGTAAAATTCGATTTTCCACATTTAGGACATGGTACTTTATTTTCCCTAATATATTCCATCATCTCATCTTGACTCATCGCATCTCCGATACTTGAATTAGAATAATCATTTATCAAATTATCAACACGATGTCTTGTCTTACATTCCTTACAATCAGCTAAAGGATCCGAAAAACTTTGAACATGTCCTGATGCTTCCCAAACTCTTGGATGCATTAAGATATCGGCATCTACCTCATATGCATTGCGTCTTTCTTGAATAAATCTCTTTCGCCAACAATCCTTAACTGTATTTTTAAGTCTCGCACCTAAAGGACCATAATCCCAAGTATTAGCAAGACCTCCATATATTTCACTTCCTTGGAATATATATCCATATTGTTTACAAAAATTTACTAATTCTTCCATATTTTTTGCCATAATTTTAACTCTCCTTCTTTTCTAATCTATTTATATACATTTCTAAACTTTTGACATCACTAACGACATCAAATGCTTGTAAATGACTCTCATTTATAAAGCCATCTCTTTCCATATCCTTTAAAAATTTTATTAAAGGGGTATAGAAATTATCATAGTTAAATAACACTATTGGTATTTCACCATGTTTTTTTATCTTTTCATCCATAATGCTAAATAATTCGGCAAGTGTCCCGACTTCTCCTGGTAATATCAATATTAATTCACTTGATATATATATATTCTCTCTCTTTTGAAAAGTTGATGGGCTTACCTTCGAAGCATCCACATCAACATCATCTAAAACTGCTACTTCCGATATATCTAATACTGCTTTTGTCTTTGCCTCTTCATACTTAAAAGTCATATAGCATTTTCCCATCATTCCCGATTGAGTTCCCCCAAACACCAATTTATGACCATTATGTGTCAACATCGTCGCAACTTCACAAGCTAAATCTCGATATTTAATTGGTACTACTGAACTAGTACTACATCCCACAAATACTCGCATAAATTCCTCCTTAAAACAAAAAAAGAACCAAGCATATATGGGCGAATAATCGCTGTCCCACCATACTTTGTTCTCTTAATTCTTCATAGCTCGAGGTTTTCCACACCCGTCATCACTTAACAAGACAATTATAATATTATTTTTTCTATTTTTCAATACCTAATCCAATTTCTCAAGCATTTTTTTATAAATCAAATATTTAAAATTTACTAATTCTCCAAACATTGACGAATGACTAACTTTATAAGACCATATTCTATATAAATCTGCATCTCTACTCTTTAACGTTTCCCCAAAACTATTGATAAAACTACTATATTCCTCCATAGAAATATTTTCTTCCACTACTTCTTGTCTTAATAGCATATTCAACTCTAAAAAGATATCTATATTATCATATGTTGCTTTTAGGGCATCTCCCCTCGGATCCTTCATAACACTTTCGTAATTAAATTTATCACTTATATAAAAAGTAAAAAGATCGCGATAATTCATTCGTCCATTTAATGTCAGCACATTCGCAATATCTAAAAAGGCATCTTCACCCATTTCACCAACAAATGCCAAATAATATAGATAATATAAAATTCGATAATTGCCATCAGTCAAATCTACTTCTGCCATATTAATCATATCTATTAACTTATTTTTGATATCCTCTTTGTCAATATTATGATAAGCCTTACCTATATCATGAACAACATGTTCTTTTTCTTGCATAGTCAAAGATTCATCCAAATTATTTTTAACTATATCATATCCCACTTTAAGCAAAGATATCAATAAAACTGCAGCTATTGTTGAACCAAAACATACTCTAGCTAAACTATCTTTTTTATTCATTTCTTTTTGCATAACAAACATATGAATATTGTCTAGTTCTCTTAAATTAGGAACTCTCTTCCTGTCATCTTTAAGGAAAAGATATTCTGAATAATCTTTATAATAATAAATCTTACTGATATTATTACCATTTAGATTTTTATCAGTTTCATATATTCGCGCTTGATCTTCATCATAAAAGCCAATGAATTTAAACGAACTCAATTTCATCTCTTCCTCTCAATGAAGTTGATTATAATCTTTTTAAAGCCTTTTTGCAATACCTTTTTAAATTCTCAAAGGATCCACATCAATCTCTAAATTGATATCTTTATTATTAATATACTGCTTATCAATATCCCTAATAAGATCAAATAGATTATCAACCTTGCGATATTTAACAATTATCTGAAATCTATAGACATTATTAATCTTAAACATATTAGCCGTGGTTGGTCCTAAACAAATGGCTTCACCTTTCACACTTTTTCGAATATAATTAGCAACCTTAATGGATTCTTTACTTGCCATTTCATAACTTTTTGACGTCACTCTAAGTAATACTAAATAATAATAAGGTGGATATTTCAATTTTCTTCTTATATCCATTTCATAATTATAATTTCCCATATAATCATTTTTTAAAACATAATTTAAAGTTTTATTATCCGGATTAAATGTTTGAATAATTACTTTACCTGGCAACTCTGCTCTTCCCGCTCTTCCACTTACTTGACTTAATAAACTAAAGGTATTCTCTCCACTTCTAAAATCGGGAATATTTAAAGATTCATCCGCATTGATTATTCCCACCAATGTCACTTTGGGAAAATCAAGACCCTTACTTATCATCTGGGTTCCTACAATAATATCATATTCTAAGTTTTCAATCCCCTTAATGATATCTTCATGCGAACCCTTTCTCGTTGTCGTATCTGCATCCATTCTCACAATTCTGTATGAAGGATATAACTCTCTCAAAGTTTGTTCGACTTTTTCTGTTCCCAATCCAAAATCCCTGATGGCTTTTTCCCCACACTCTGGACATATATCCGACTTTATTACTGTATATCCACAATAATGACATCTTAGATGGTTACTTGTCTTATGATAAGTTAATGTAATATCACAATGGGGGCATTTATAAGTAAATCCACAACTTTGGCAATTAATAATAGTCGAAAATCCTCTTCTATTAAGTAACAGCATAACTTGTTCATGACGTTCTAAAGCTGCCATTATCTCCAGTTGCAATTTATCTGATAATACCATATTTCTCTTTTTAAATTCTGGTGCCATATCGGCAATTTCCATTGTTGGTAATTTTGAAGAACCTATTCTTTTTGTCAAAGGAATATACTTGTAAACATCCCTACTTGCTCTCGCCATACTCTCTAAGGAGGGAGTGGCTGATCCCAAAACTAATGGACACTTATGATATTCACATCGCCACTTAGCTATATCCAAAGCATGATACCTTGGATTATTCTCTTGCTTATAGTTATTAGAATGCTCTTCATCAATAATGATAAGACCTAAATTTTTAATAGGTGTAAATATAGCAGAACGCGTTCCTACGACAATATGAACCTCGCCTTTCATAATCTTATTATATTCATCAAACTTTTCCCCTTCACTCAAATTTGAATGAAATATGGCCACATCTCTACCAAATCTATTATAAAAACGCTTAACAATCTGTGTCGTTAAAGAAATTTCCGGAACTAACATAATAACACATTTGTTTTTCTTTATTACATCTTCACATAACTGCATATAAACTTCTGTCTTACCCGAACCCGTTATGCCATGTAGCAAATAGGTATTATATTCAGTAAATTTACTCTCAATAACATCACAGGCCTTTTTTTGTTCCTCTGTTAAATTTGGCTTAACTTTATCCGAATCTTTCGCATTTATGCGATAAACACTTTCATATTCATAAGCTACTAAATCTAATTCCACTAACCTTTTTAAACTACTTTTACTCTTTATATCCTTTTTTAAAACCCTTCCCTCTTTTAACTCTTCTAATATCTCATTTTGTTTTAAACTCTTTTTATTATTTTTGATATATTCATCAATAATCTCTTTATCTTTGTTTAACTTCACATAAGTAATTGTTAATTCATAAGTTTCCTTATTATTTTGAACTTTCAAGGATGTTGGAAGCATCGTTTGATAAGCACTTATCAATGTACATAAAGTGCGACTCTTAATATAATGTCCTAACTCCAACAACTCATCATTTAATTTTAATTCTTTAGTGATAAGCCCCATTATATCTTTAACTTCAAATTCTTCTTTTGGTGGCTCTTTATGTACACGCAAAACAAAGCCATTGATATTTTTACTACCAAATGGCACAGATACTTTCATACCCTTATCAATAATATTTTCAAATTCACTAGGCACATGATAAGTAAATGTATGATCTAAAGATTTAACTCCATACTGTACTAAGACATCAGCATACATATTATCACCTCTAATGTAATTATAGCATAAAAAAAGATAAACTTTTCGCTTATCTTTTTAATTTATTGTTGACGATAACCCTAATGGCGTTTGCACACTTCCCGTTCCTCCTTGAGGGGTTGTCGTTCCATATGGATTCATTGCTGATTCATATGAATTAGTCATATCCATCAAACTGCCAAAAGAAGATTGAATTAAAAGTCCTAAATTACCAAAATTATAAATATTAGTCATTATCTTTTGTTGATCTTCTGCACTTATATTCGCCGCACTAACACTATTTTTGGTATTAATCTTTTCGACTTTAGGATTAATATCATCCTTAACATTTATCTCTAAATTAGCTTTCATCAATTTATTATCATCATCATAGCACGTAAATTCAATTTTTTGACTTGTCTCTTTTGCTGTTGAATTAGTTGTTGATGTTGAAGTATAAGTCAAACTGAATACATCCTTCTTATCTTGATTAAATGATAATTTATAGCCATTGACTACTTGAGCTAATTCTAAAGTGGCCTCATCATCAAATACACGAATACCTAATAAAGCCGAACCCTTAATATTAGTTATTATCTCTAAAGTTGCTGATTCATCAGAAAATTCCATATCTTTAGTTGCCTCTTCAATATTTTTCTTTAATTCATCAACCGTTGTATTTGATAATTTTGCAAATTCCTCTAATAATTTTGTATTATTCTTAATACTATTAACTGTCTTTTCTATAATTATCTTTTTATTATTTTTATTTAAAACAATCGTAACGACATTTGCCTTTTGAGTTTTTCCATCAAGTGTCACTTCTTTTACTGTTTGCGTATTACTTGCAGCTTTTAAACCTGTCTTAAAGGCATTTATATACCCTTGAAGTATCACCGTATAATTAATATCATTTTGCTCGATACCATCAAATAACTTATCATATTCTGCAATATCTGAATAAATATAATTCTCATAGAAATTTTCAAGAAGAACATAAGCTTTTGCTTCAGCTGTATATAATTCTAATTTTAAAGGATCTTTATCAATTAACTTTAATTCTTCGCCATCTGCTTTCATATCTAACTTTGAAATATTTAAAGTATAATCCATTATTCTTTTTTCTAAGTCATAGGCATATTTTCCATCTACTTTGCCATCTATACTAGTATCGCCATAGGAAAAAGATACTCCAATATCATAAGTTCCACTCTTTGATTCGATTTTTTCCGCCTTTAATCCAGCAGCAAACTTATTCATTCCACTAAATACCGCATCAATACGCTTATCTGCACTCTTATATTGACTCATATAATAATATACGCCTATTCCTGCTGCTATAGCTACAATAGCAAGTATCACAAGGATAATTATAATAACTTTTTTATTTTTCTTACTTTCAATAACTGGTGCTGCTGTCGAAGCTATTTTTACACCATCCCCAAATTCTCCTTGATTAGATATTGTTTGTGGTTCACTCGATGCCACTGGCATATCCGGCATTGGTGGTGTTGGAACTTGAGCCATAGATTCACCCATAGTTCCTTGATCCACTGCTCCCATTATATTTTCCGGTCCAGTTGGAGCGTTTTGACCATTAGAAACAGCCACATTATTATTCGCACCCATTGGATTAACTCCATTTTCAGGAGTAACTACGTTATTTGGTTCTACTAAATTTTGATCTTGTGGTAATACTGGTGCATCTGGTGTCACTGGAACACCATTATTTGGTTGCGGAGGTTCATTTACCACAGTATGATTCGTTGGTAAAACTGTATTGCCACAAAATGGGCAAGAAGTTGTACCTTCTGGAAGTTCATTTCCACATGATATACATTTCATTTTTAATCCCTCTTTACTTCATTTATTATTTTTCTACTATATCTAATATACCTTAAAAATTATTGTTTTTCAATAGTTTTACTAAAAAAGGCGAAGTTTCACCCACTTATCTAGGCGTAACTTCGACCTTTGGACATTTTATAATGGAATCATTATAAGTACAATTACATAAATCTTCTCCATCTTCACAACGACAAATTAAAGATGGACTACACTTATTCTTAAATATCTCTGGTATTTTATCAACCCAATCTACATTGCTCGTATAAACACTCAAATTATTTTTTAAGTTCTGATAATCTTCTCTTATAAAACTGCGAATATTTTTGCTAGTTTCATAAGATACTTTCCTTACATCAGCTCTCTTTTCTCTTTCAATATCTAAAGTCATATCCATGACAAAGTTATCCATATCAAAAGTTATTACATAATTTTTCTTAATTAAATCATCTTTTTCTTTAGTAGTTACAACTAAAGTGGCAGAAAGAATATTTTTATTATCTTCAAAGACATCTAAATAATATTTGGTCTCTCCAACATCTAACTGCAAGCGATAATCCGGTTTGTTTCCCTCATGAATCTCAACACCTAAACGATAAATCTTATTTCCACCATAATAAATTTTCAAAATAGTTTTATCATTGCTCTCTCCCGAATATTTATAATCAATCTCGGTTAACTTATTCTCTAAATCTTTTAAGACATCCTCAGTTTTACTCTCTTTTAAACGTGTTATTTCATTAATATAATTAGTATCTTCCATTAAAGCCTGATAATAAGTCTTTAAAAATTGTTTTTTACCATTATTATCAAGAGTAAGCGTACGGCAATTAACTTTTATTTGTTCACCTAAATAAGTAATATCCTCCGTTGAATTAGTATAAGTACTCATCTTTAAAGCTTCTGTTAGGGCTTCCTCAATTCCCGTCAATATTGAAGATAAATCGTAACTCTTTGCACTAAGTAATCCCGTCATATCATCTATTGGGAAATATATAACATCATCATTAAATAATTCCTTAGATTGAAAATAAAAATTCGTGCTATTTAAATTAGCAATAAAATTAAAATCATGGTAATCAAGAATAATACCACCATTTTGTTCTCTTGGATCACGCATTTTTCCCGTCAAATTAGCAACTCTATTTTTTGTATCAAAACTATAAGTTCCCGTTAATCCCGTCTTTTTATTATTAATATTTATATCCAACTTATAAGTTCCTGATTTCGCTGATGAAGAACCCGTATAATTTTCAATATAAAAATCAAAGAATTCCATCATTGTATCATTAAATAAACGATAAGGACTATCATTCCCCGAAGAAAACATACTCATTATTAAAACCCCAAAGATACATATTACCAAAAATATGGCTGCTATCCCGCCAATAACAACCTTTTTATTCTTTGGTTCCTTAATATAGGTTTTTATATCTAATTTATTATTAGCATCATAATCTGATGCATTAAGATTTCCAAAATCTACAGTAGCTAAGGTCTCTTCTCTTTCCTTTATCTTTTCTTCCTCACTTATATAAACACCTACTGGATGATCACAAAAAGGACAGGTTGTAGAAACATCAGGAATATTTTTATTACACTTTATACACTTCACTTTATCTCCTACTTTCTATTCACTACTATAAGTATAAGATAAAAGCCCCTAAATTACAATTATCTTTTTAAATAACATTGATTTTTGCGAACAAATGTATTATATTATTTTTAAGCAGGTGACGTTATGGAAAAGAGAAATATTTTATGTATTGATTTAAAAAGTTTTTTTGCATCATGCGAATGTGTAGAACGTCATCTTGATCCCTATACAACACCACTAGTAGTATGTGATCCAAATCAAAAAGGAGCTATCACTTTAGCTGTTACTCCATACTTAAAAAAACAAGGAATAAAGGGGCGCACAAGAGTTTATGATATTCCCAAGCACATAAAATACATCAAAGTTCCTCCCCGTATGCGCCTTTATCAACAGAAAAGTAAAGAAGTAATAAGTATATTCCTTGATTTTATTGCTGAAGAAGATATTCACGTTTACTCTATCGACGAAGCTTTCTTAGATGTCACAGATTATCTTCACCTTTACAATCAAACTGATTATGAATTAGCTACAACCATTTTAAATACTATATTTAAAAAAACTGGTCTTACCGCCACCGCTGGTCTCGGTCCTAATATGCTTTTAGCCAAAGTAGCCATGGATATTGAAGCCAAAAACAACAAGGATAATATTGCCTACTGGGATTATTCTGACGTGGAAACTAAATTATGGAAGATAACTCCTCTTTCCAAAATGTGGGGCATTGGTCCCCGTATGGAAAAACGCTTAAATGCCATTGGTCTATATTCTATTGGTGATATTGCCACTTATGATAAGTTTAAATTAAAAAATATGTTTGGCGTTATGGGCACGGACCTTTGGCTTCACTGTAATGGTATCGACCCCACACGTATCAAAGATTTAAAAGATCAAGAAGTAAAAGATAAGAGTTTTTCACACTCTCAAGTGCTTTTTAAGGATTATTTTGCCTTTAATACACCCATAATAATATATGAGATGGTTGACGTCTTATGTCGTCGCTTAAGAAGTGAAAAATATCTATGTAAAGGTATTGGTTTTGGCATTAGTTATTCTAAAAAAATCGGTGGGGGCTTTTATCACTCCCAAAAACTCGATACCTTAACTAACGAAGCAGAAGTTATTTATAAAGTTTGTATGTTCATCTTTGATCAATACTATAATAATCTTCCCATTAGGAAAGTTTCGATCAGTCTAAGCCATTTAGTTGAAAATACTCAAGTTCAATTAAATCTCTTTGAGTCATTCGAAGAAATAGAAACTAAGGAACGAATTAACTCGACGATTGATGAAATAACTAATCGTTTTGGCAAAAATTCGTTGCTTAAAGCTTCTAGCTTATTAAAAGACTCAACCATCATGGATAGAAATAATAAGATTGGAGGTCATCGTGCATAACAGAAAGACACGGAACATGGGCACCATTTAGTTCCATGTTAAACGGAGGTGAAGTTCTAAAAGAGTTAACAAAAGAAAAAAATAAAATATCTAAGCCCCTTTTATCTGATGAACAAAAAATGATTTTAGAAAATAAAATAATTGAGTTTTTTTTCCAAAAAGATGAAGTAATTATAACATATTATGAAGCTGGCACCATAAAAAAAGCGACAGGAATCATTACCAAATTAGATCCCGTCAAAGGAAAAATAT